>WFRY01000355.1 GCA_015486315.1 Desulfobulbaceae bacterium | reverse complement strand
GGAAATAAGAAAGCTGCACAAGAGGATCTTGTTGCCGTTGACGAGGCCGTTACTTATAGCGAAATAGACCTGCCGTTGTCTGAAACTGAGCGTCAGGTTGCGCTTGCAAAAAAGGCGCTGGATCAGAGTAAATTAACCGATGCGGACAATGCATTGAAAGCGGCTGAAGACGGTGTTCAATTTTTTTCCGTGGGCATTGAAGGGCCTCTTGGCAAGGCAAAGAAAAGCTACCTGCAGGCGATTGAAAAGTATACTGCCGGAAAATTTGAGGCAGCAAAGACTGACTTGAAAAAGGCTGAGGCCTGGCTCAAACGTGCAGGACAGAGTAGTGACAAAAAAATTCGAGATGAGGCTGCGGAGCTCGAAAAATTACTGAAAAATATGACAAACAAACTGTAACAGCAGGTACGGAGCTTTTCATTGGCGGGATGGTGGCTGCATTGGCACCCACAATATAACTATGCAGAATTGGTATCTTAATCTGGTTCCAACTCTACAGGGGAGACATGGAAGCAATGAAAAATGTAACAACGAATGTTCTGATTATCGGCGGCGGTCCCGGTGGCCTGCTCTCCGGTCTAACCACTGCCCAGTACTGGCCGGGCAAGCGGATCATCATGGTTCGAATGGAGAAAAATGCCCTTGTTCCCTGCGGTATTCCCTATATTTTCGGTACGCTGGGCAGCCTTGAACAAGACATGCTACCCGGAATCGAACAGTTGAAATCTATGGGGGTCGAACTGGAAATCGGGCGGGTCACGGCAATAAACCCGCAGGACCAGGTTGCCATCATGGACAATGGTGATCAGATTTTCTATGAACGTCTTGTGTTGAGTACCGGTTCGGAACCTTTCATCCCCCCGATACCAGGAGGAAATCTTGAGGGCGTCTTCACAATCCATAAAAACTACAGCTATCAGGATAACCTGTTTCGCAAGGTTATCCCGGGGATGAAAAAACTGGTTATCATCGGCGGCGGTTTCATCGGGGTTGAATTCGCCGAAGAAATTTCAAAACGGAATATCGAGGTTCATATTGTTGAGACAATGAACCACCTGCTGGTTGCAGTTTTTGATAAGGAAATATATCTCCCCGTGGAACAGTATTTAACCGGCAGGGGGATCCATATTCACTGCCATCGGACAGTTGAAACCATCCTGCCCGCTGACGACCCTGTCAAAGTCGGTGGTGTGCAACTGGAAGGCGGCGAGAAAATTGAGGCTGATGGCGTTTTGATTGCCATCGGTGTGCGGCCAAGAAATGAATTGGCAAAAAAGGCTGGTCTTTCTCTCAGCAGGCATGGGGCGGTCCTGGTAGACGGGTTTCAACGCAGCTTGGATTACCTTGAGATTTTTGCTGTGGGTGATTGCGCGCAGAAACAGGATTTTTTTACCCGCCGTGAAGGTGGCGCTCTGTTAGCTTCCCAGGCGGCAGCCGAAGGAAGAATCGCCGGCATGAATATGTATTCGCTGCAGTTGTTACGTCATAATGCCGGTTCCGTAGCAGTATATGCGGGGATGGTCGGAGAACTTGCTTTTGGTGCCGCCGGCATGACGGCAGCACAGGCAAGACAAAGCGGATTTTCTATTCTTGTCGGTGAGGCCCGTAGTCTTGATCATTATCCACCTGCCATGCCGGACGGTCATGAAGTCTACTGCAGGCTTGTTTTTGCCAGGGAGTCCCTGCGACTGCTCGGTGGCCAGATCCTCGGCGGTGTAACCACAGGTGAACTGGCCAACGAGATAGGTTTTCTGATCCAGAACCGGGTCACAGCCACTGAAATCGCCAGTTTCCAGACCTGTATGCATCCACGCCTGACCGCCTCGGCCCATCCCATTACCGAGGCAACCGGAGATGTGTTGCGCCAGCATCTGCATGTCCGATCAATTTTTCATTAACTCCTATCTTTTCGGAGGAATTTTCCATGACACGGATAGCAATCAATGGACTTGGCCGTATAGGCCGTTTGGTTCTTCACCATTTTATGAAGGCAGCGCCGGCAGGAGTTGAAATTATTGCTGCCAATGATCTTGTACCCACGGATGATTTAGCATATTTGCTTAAATATGATTCTGTTCACGGCAGGGCCGCTTTTCCGGTTACAGCCACGCCGGATACTCTGCAGCTTGGTGATCGGACTATTCATATCACGGCTATGACCGAGCCGGAAAAATTACCCTGGAAAGATATGGGAATAGATGTAGTCCTGGAATGTACAGGTCGTTTTATTCATCGGCAGGATGCAGCCAGGCATCTGGACGCCGGGGCCGGACGTGTGCTGATCAGCGCTCCGTCACCGGATGCCGACTATACTATTGTTATGGGTGTTAACGAGAGCGGCTATGATGCCGATAGCCATAAAATTATCTCCAATGCCTCCTGCACCACCAATTCACTTGTCCCTGCCATGAAGGTACTGCTCGATACTTTTGGGATCGATATGGCCCTGGTCACCACTATTCATGCCTATACCGCGACCCAGGGCCTGGTCGACCGACCGGCAAAAAAACCGATCCGGGGCAGGGCCGCCGCCGTCAGTCTTATCCCCACCTCTACAGGTTCTGATATTGCCACCGCCAGGGTCCTTCCCGAGCTTGAGGGCCGCCTGCGGGCCATTGCCGTCCGTGCCCCGGTTCCCGACGGGGCCTTGACCGATATCAACGCGGTGCTTAAAAAAGAGGCAACTGTTGAAGAAATCAACAACGCGTTCAAGCGGGCTGCTGGAGAGGGACCGCTACAGGGAATCCTTGGTTACAGTGATGAAGACCTTGTTTCCGCCGATATTATCGATGATCCGCGCTCCGGCATCGTCCATGGCCGGTCCACCCGGATCGTCCAGAGAAGGATGGCCAAGGTCCAGGTCTGGTACGATAACGAGTTCGGCTATTCCAGACGGTTGCTTGATGTGGCCGCCATGATCGGTTGATAAAATGGCAATATCTAACCGTAGATTTCGACAATGAAAATCCCTCACTGCGGCATGGCAAGCCCTATGCTCCGTGGGGTTCATCCCCTGGACCTTCAATTTTCGAGGCAACGGCAACGTCGCGACCAGTGTTCACTGGCACAACAGCCAGAAAGAAAACAACGGAGAAAAGCAGATGACCGATATCAATTTGATGAAGCCTGAAATGCCATCATTTGGCAAGCATACCCTGATCACCGGAATTCTCCTTATTTTCCTTGGCATGACCGGGATAATTCTTCCGGCCGTACTGGCTCTGGGAACAGCGATATTTTTTGGCTGGTTGCTCTTGACGGCCGGTATCATCTGGGCCTTTCATACCTTTCGATACAATCCAAAAAATTTCCTGGATTGGTTAAAGCCATTTCTTTTGATTCTTTGTGGCTGTTTAATCTTTTTTTACCCTTTTACCGGTATAGAGGCCGTCGGCCTGCTCCTGGCAATTTATCTGATGATGGATTCCTTTGGCAGTTTTTCTCTTGCCAAGGCAATCCATCCGCAAAAGGGCTGGGGCTGGATGACCTTTAATGGAATCATTTCACTTATTCTGGCGCTTTTATTTTTAATCAGCGGACCGATATCATCTATGTGGCTGATTGGAATATTTATCGGCATCAGCCTGTTCTTCGACGGGGTTGTTCTTGTCAGCATCGGCTGGAGGTTAAAAAAAGAAGAACAACAGAACAAATAGTTCCCTTGTTGACGAGGCTGCCGTATGTGATTTCACTTATGGCCTGATGCAGGTCAACAGTGCGGGTAGATAATGAAAAACTGGAAATCCTGTAAATTCGAGCATAATCTATAAAAGGGTGTTGAAAAGTGTTTTCTGTAAATTTGTGGTACACCGTAATGCCTTGATATTTTATGAAGAAAAATATGAAAAATCTATCAATTTGCAACAAGCTGGCTAACTGACTAATAATACGAGCTTTGAGGTTTTCTACGTCTAACTGGTTGAGTTATCATTTATATTCTTGGCTCGTTGCAACACCCTT
>WFRY01000354.1 GCA_015486315.1 Desulfobulbaceae bacterium | reverse complement strand
GGCATACAGGGCGTGCAGAGAGTTTTCTAAAAAAGGTGCTGCCATGGGATTTCTTGAAAAACCGCCGGCACCGGTCTGGCAGGATACAATAAAATCAGCAGCTTTACCGCCCATTGCAGGGCGACTCCCGATCATGGCCAGGGCGGCAAGAGCGTAGCGGCAATTTTCAATAAAAGAAGTCGTGCCCGGATAAAAACCGAATCCGCCGTCTCGTCCCTGGGATTTTATTAGCCATGTGACCAGCTCATATCGAGCAGGAATGATCGGCTTTCTGTTTGAAGAAGATGTCAGGGAACGCCACCTGAGATAAAAAAAACAATCTTTGACGCATTTGTCCTGCATCGACATGAAATTATACGTTTCCGGCAGGGGAGGGGGAAACGGTATTTTTTCTCCAAGTATTGACAGATAGTAGAGCTCTTCAAATCCACGAAAATTATGACTGTCCCTGCTGACAGGCGGCAGCAGAGTAAGGGGCAGGGAAAAAAGTTTTAGCAGAATGACGAGTTGGTACTTTATCCGGGCAGGGACAGTATCCCGGTGGGTAGAAAAATCGATCAGGTACTGCCTGGTCTGTTCATGGGCGATAATTTTTCGGTACTGATTCTCCTGCAGCAGATCTTGCAGGAAATAGAGAATTTTTACCCCGCAAAACGTATCCATAATTGTGTGCGGCAGCATGGGGGTTGCACCAAAACCGCCATCTGATTGCAATCGCTTCAGAACAAAGCTCTGCAGTTCGGACAGATCAAGTTGCTGCAGGAAAGAAGATTGTCTGTTCATTATGTATCTGGTTCGGCCATGCGGGTTTATTTGCTGTAGAAATAGATTGTTTCACTTCAGATGATCAATCTGACTCCGCCGAGTTCTTCTATTCGATAGGGGAATCGATCACCCGGGGAGCCGATAAACATAAAGTTGGCCGGTATGCGCCATTTTCTGGATAAATCCTTGATCAGTTGCGGGTCAAACCGGCCATGGAGATGGACAAATTCTATTTTGATTTCCGGATATTCCCTGTCGAGAAATTCCAGATCCTGCTTAAGTCGGTCAATGATGCTGCGGTCCTTATCGTTTTCAACATAGACAATTTTAATTTTTCGGGTGTGTTCATTTTTTCTGATATACAGCAAAACTTTATTCAGGTTGGCGAGGTTATCCCCTCTGGTGAAAAAAACAAATTCCTGGGCCTGTATTCTGTTGATGGTTGCGTAAATTTTTTTGTTGATCCTGGAAACCAGATTGAGGATCGGCACAAAGAGCATTTCAATGAAATGGAGGAGGGCATCCAACAGGGCAATACGTTTGAGCATAATAGCGACAATAATGATGGTCGGGATGAAATACTCAGCGAATACCCGAATATTATAGGGTTGATCCGGTGCAGGTTCTTTGATGATATTACCCCACAGGGCAAGAAGAACTGCAAGCAGGGCAACAATAATGGCCGGATTGCCGGCCCGTTCCGGTCGGGGAAGTTTAGCCCTTTTTATTTTCAACAGGATGTTGCCCACAGCAAAAAGTGCCATGACCGAGAGAAAAGAGATAGTGTAAACACCGGCAAGGATTTCAACCTTTCCCCTGGTAATAAAGAGGATGGAGACGGAGAGCAGAAAGAACATGATAATGATACGATATAGACTGCCCCGGCGATTTTTTTTCAATAAAAACAAGGGGAGTATTCTATCCAGGGTAATTCGTTCTATCAACCCGGTTACCCCGATAAAAGAGGTCAACACTGCACCGCTCAGAACCAGGGCAGCGTCTATGGAAATAATACCTGCCAGCCAGGAACCTCCGGTGATATCACCCATGTAGGTCAGCAGGTCGGCTTCGTGCAGAGCCACCTGCTGCATGGGGATCACGGCCAGGGCAAAAAATGCCATCAGGGGATTAAAAACAGACACCACAAGCCACATGTTACGCAGTGTTTTGGGAAAGACACCGGGCTGCTGTTCCTCAACAAAGTTGGCGGAGCTTTCAAAACCGGATATGCCGAGCATTGCAGCACAAAAACCCCAGAAAATTGCCATGGTAATATTGCCGTGGCGAGGCGGTTGCATATTGTTGGCCAGAAATATAGAGAATCCATGGTTGGACAGGTAGTAGACAACAGCACCACTGAGGAGAAAAAGTGACAGCAGGTGAAACAGAAATATAATAACGGCTACAACAGCAGATTCCCCGATGCCGAGGATCGTAAGTCCCATGAACAGGGCAAGCAGGCATATTGTTGCCGTGGTGACGGGCAGGGAGGGCACCAGGGCATGGAGATAATGCATGCCTTCTGATGCTGAGATAACCGCCGTTGCCATGTACGACAAGAGGGTAAGGGCGGCAGCCAGAGAGGCGATGGATTTGCTGGTGGTATTGAGCAGGGCGTTATAGGCACCACCGTTGAGCGGTAAAGCCCCGACTACCTCACCGTAAATTTTTCTAAACAGATATAAAACCAGGGCAACAACCAACAACGCCACCCAGGCGTATTGTCCGGCGGCAATAATTGATAACGCCGATACATAGAGAACCGATGAAGAAATATCATTGCCGCAGATAGCGGTTGCCGACAGTTCGGATAGTTTTTTTGTTTCCATCTCTTCTGTCAAAAATCAAATTATAACAAAAGGTTTAATTCTTTGATCGGCACTTCTCAATAAGTAGTGACAAGTTGCTGTATCTTACTGTATGGATCGAAGTCTACGCTATCTCCGGCTAACAACATGCCGGGATGACGGAGCTATTTGCAATTACGATCGTCATCCCCGAATGTAGTTATCGGGGATCCAGGCGTTTTACCACCACTTATTAAGAAGTTACCTTTGATCGGCACTGATGATGCTGTCGATTTATGTCTTATTTTCTTCTAAACTCGTATTAAATGCAAACCATGGGACCAGGTCAAGTTAAAATCATGATCAGTTTGGAGTCTGCCTGCAGAGCCCGGTGGTAACACGGTCATGCTGAATGTTCCATACATCCTGATCAGCGGGTAAACTTCAGAATTTTTTTACCCTTGCCGTAAACGATTATCGTGCCGGAAGATTCGGAAAGCACCACGGTCAGGGCATCGGTATGGGCTGTTAAAGCAGCGGCTGAACTATGCCTGGCGCCAAGGCCGGGAGACATTTGAGAAGGATGCTCCGGCGTTGCCATATAGACTGCAGCGGCACTGACCTCGCCGCTGGAATCGACAAGAAAAGCACCGTCAAGGGCGCTGAGCTCCCGCATTGTTTCAAAAAAATCCTCCCGGAATATATTACGGATATTTTTGGGATATCCCTCACATGGATTGAGGATAAGCTGCCAGGTATATTTGGCAAGATCATCCCGATTTTTCAGGATAAAACAAGTGCCGATGGGGCGGCCCTCCCTGCCTTCCCTGGCAAACCGCATGGCTATGTTAATGAGCATGACCAGGGTGTGCGGATTTTCAATTCGGACAAAACCTTCAAGATAATCATCAGTCAGCCATTCGAGCTGTCGTGCTGTGGAGGTTATGGAAATACCGTTCAGGAATCCGCTGCGGCCTGCTGTGATGCAGATGACCGGCTCGTTTATGAGTACTGCCCCGGTAAGAAGAGCGAGAAAGTGGCCAAGTGTTAAAAAATTCTCACCGGTTGCAATTTTTGGCACCTTGATAATAACATGGAATTTGTCCTTTTTTATCGGCAGTGATTCCGGATTTCTGGTGAGCCAGATATGGCGGCATTTGACCTCATATTCTCTCAGGAAGTCGACATGATGTCGTCCACAGGCCTGGATGATGATCTTACTTATTTTCAGTTCATCGGCGATGCTGTACGCATGAAGAATCAGGACTCTTTCCTGCTTTGCCACCATCAGATTTTTTTCTGCTCTGTTCATATCAGCATCGTAGTGATTGTTCTTGGTTGATGGGCTCGTAAAAAGGGTTCGAATTCGTCATCCCGGGGCAGGCAGAAAACTATAACAGCGTGAAGCAACAGGGGTTCAACTGCACTGAAATAATTCTCAGCTGGTTCAGTCTTGCAGGTTGAACCATGGGGTTAAACAGGTCAACCGGTTCCGATGAACTGTTGTGATCAGACATCGTTATGATAAACAAGAGGAACAGGCTGTAAGTATGTTCCAGAAAAAAATCTCCGGCACCCTGCAGATAAGCGTAGACTTCGAGCAGTTACAAATACAGTGATTCGCGCACTTAATCTACTTACCCCGTGAGTAGTTACCCTGCAACTTAAATAGATTACTACTCTCTCCGGTTCGACAATTATGTCAAACATATTCATGAATTGTCGAAAAACAGAAACTGTCTCACATCTGCTTCTTTATAGTAACATATTTATATCACAAGTAAATTATAAAATAATACAGTTGGCATGGACGTTGCTAAATGAAGGCTGAGAACAGGCAGCAATTCAAACAATATAAACTGTACGGAGGTACAACCATGAAGATGAAAAAAACACTGACCACAGCAATGATCTTTGGCACAATCTGCTTGGGCGCAGGCCTGGCAACCGCAACTGATCTTCCCGTCCGGGGACCGGTTCCCTTTGCAACCTGGGATGCAGATGGAAGCGGAGCTGTAGATGAACAGGAGTTTAAGGCTGTTCGCGAGCAGCGGCAGGCAGCTGTCGATACCGATGGCAGAATGGGAAAAAACATGACCAATGCCCCTGCCTTTGCCGAGATTGATACGGATGGTGACGGCCGGATAACTGCAGAGGAGTTATCCGTTTTGCAGCAGGGCAGGCAGGGAATGCATCATGGAAAAGGGCAGGGGAAACACCGGAAAGGACAGATGAACAATTGCAGCGGCATGGGCGGCGGTCATCATGGTGGCGGACAGGGAATGTCCGGTAATATGGGACAGCGCTATCAGGACATGGATGCGGAAACCAGAGAAAAACATGATGCTTTTCGTGCTGCAACTGCTGAGCTGCGCAAAGAAATGGCTGTCAAACGGGCGGAGAAACAGGCTGTCATGCATGCTGCTGATCCGGATCCGGAGCAGGCAGCGCAGCTGACCCGCGAGCTCCTTGAACTGCGTGGCCGGATGATGGCTGAGGCAGAGGAAGCAGGTATAGAGATGGGACAGGGCAGGCCATGTGGCAACGGAGCACGTTGATACTTCCCTTCGTAACTTCTCAAAAAGTATTGGTAAAACGCTTGGATCCCCGATAACTACATTCGGGGATGACGATCGGAATCGCCTGAAAAGCCGTCATCTGTACGTTTTTAGCCGGAGATAGCAGAGACTTTGATCCATAAAAATTGATACAGAAACTTGCAACCACTTATTGAGAAGTTACATTCCTTCCTCTCCGCCCTCTCGGACAGAATTTTTGTAAGCGCTTCATTAACCACACTCTCGACATGATAACACCTCGGAATGAAAGCGTTTCAGGAACACCCTGCTGTGCGTGATCAAGGCTCCCGATAATACCCCTGTATATCTGG
>WFRY01000353.1 GCA_015486315.1 Desulfobulbaceae bacterium | reverse complement strand
ACTCTGGAACGGAATGCGAGATATATACGATGTTTTGAAGTTCAAGCTCCACCCCTGGCGATCGAAGCCTGCTAATGACACTCGAAACTAAAAACGGAGCAGTACATTGCGTCTCTTCCGGGGGGATCCTCAAGGCTACGCGCACCAACGCGTACCTGGATTTAGGCACTACGAGGATGTCTATGATGTTCCTGCCCGCCTTGAGCTGGACTCTTGTATCATTCCAAGTCTCCCCCAAGGTTCCCTCCTTGGGTTTGGCATCGGAAAGAATCCTCTTGCCGTTAACAAGAAGCGAAATAGACTTTACGTCCAAGGTAGAGTAACGCAAATCGTATTCTCTGGAGGTGTGGGAATACACTGCCCCGGTAAGACGTTTGACAGCTCCTCCATCTATCCCGCCTACTTTTATATTGCCACTAATGGGGTCCGCCTTCAATATACTGGTGGCTTCAGTAAGTTCATCCGGCAAATCACCAGTTGACACTTTCCATTCGCCAAGCACGCACAAATTATCGAACCAGGCGTCTCCATAGTATATCCGCGCAGCCACCTCCCTAGAGACATCCATGGGGCTGATGTCGTACAATTTGAATCCTGCATCAAAGACCCAACGGCGTCTGACATTGGAAAAGGCATCGACCAATGCACGGCTGGAACTGGCCAGATACAGTGTCCGATGGGGGACAAGGACGGCGGATTCGTCATCCAAAACCATAAAGGGCGCACAAGGCTCTCCCGTCTCATCATAGGCGACAATATCCTTCACCTTGGAAAGATCCACATTTTCAAGTAGTGCCGACCTGTTTTTCTTCCAAGCAGCATCCAGCACAACCACATATTCTTTCCTGTTTAACGATGGGATGTCTTTCTCGAAAAAGCCCACAATCACATCGTTGAAGGACTGGACACTTCCAAGCAGCCTTGCGCCAGCCAAAACATAGTTTAATCCGTTCAGATAGACGGCTTTCAAGCTGGGGGCCATCGGTCCTGTATTGAACCATGCGCACTCAGCACTGTGCTCTATTGCGAACAGATCGCGCCAGTGCTCTCCAATGCTCCAACGTCCACCGCCAACCCAATCGGAAAGCGTCCTCTCCATCGAGCTGATGGGGGAAAGTGTCATAACCTCGGTATTGCCGAGGAGGAACTTCTTCCCTATCCACTCATCGGCCGCCTTACGGTACATACGCACATTCTCCAAGCTGCCGCGAGCCAAATCGGGATGCGGATAAGGATGATATGTCAAACCGTCCATATACTTAGCCCCGCCTAAATCGACAACATCCTTGAGATACTTTATCCCGGCGTTGCCTGTGTTGTTTGTAAGGACGGGAAGTTCCGGGGCACACTCCTTAAAGACATGGTATAAAGGCTTCATAACCTTTTCGATGTAATACTTAGGGGAAGTCATGGCGCAAACTTCATTCATATACTCTATGGAGTTAACTCCCTTTCCTCGGTACCGTTTGAAATATGCTCTAATGAATTTTATCTGGGCATCCAAAGGAGCGAACCAGAATGTGGTGTTTTTGAAACTAGGGACCCACGTGTTGTCGGCCACGCGCCTTCTTTCCCCAAGTAATTCGCCTCGTTTCAAGCGCCAAAGACCTTTGCCGTAAAACCCGCCTTTGTATCTTTTGTAATCGGCAGCGGTCACCCCGAACGGCATTGCCGGCATTTCATGCATAAAACCTATCCGGTATTTATGTGCAGCCGCCATAGCCAAATCAAGCTTCCCCCAATCGTATTTACCCTCCTCCGGCTCCACGTTTTCCCAAGTGTGTAGATCGCGGATCACAAACCCTCCGCACAACGCAGTGAGCTTGTACTGCTCGTCAAGCGACCACGGCCCCCTTGCGCAATATGCATATGGCGGACGGAAGTAGTACATGGCACCAGTATTGAAATCCACAGTCCGGGGCAGTTCGAGGAGATTGCACAACACAGAAAACCGTTGCCTAGCCACGGCGAGAAGCTTGCCGCTTTCAGCGTCCCTCACCGCCAGCAACGCAAGATAATGCCCCTTCTTCAAAGCCAATGGCACGGATTTCCCTGTAACAACAGCTCCGGCTGACAACGACAGCTCCTTTTCCGGCAGCTTCCGGGTTTCCGAGTCACGGCTTACATCCCTGATATAAAGAACGGTCTTTACCGTCTTGTCCACGGCCGATTTGACCCTCCATGAAAGGATGTATTGCTTGCCGGACAACACATATCCCTGACGAGTTATCGGAAGGAATATTGCTTCTACAGGACCCGAAGCCTGCTCTTTAGCGGGTTTGTCGAAGGACCATTTTATATCGTCCACCCACACGATGAGGGGTTTACCGGGCTTGCCTATCTCGGCTTTGCCAGGCTGGAAGGAGAATCGCAATGGGGGAGCCCTCCATGTGAGCGTAGCCGAATCCGAAGGCACCAAGGTGAAGTGCCCCGACACTTTAGTCCACTCGGTACCTATGATATATCTGCCATTCAAGGTGCCTCGCGGTCTGAAGACCATCATGGAAACCTTGCGGGAGGCCTTCGCCCAAAAGGAAAAGTAATGCGTAGTTTTCGTGGTAGTGTTTAGAAGGTTTGGTGGAGTTATATAAAATAGCGGGATTTGGTGTGACCCACGTGCTTCTAGCCGAAGGCATTTAGCACCACTATGTTTCTCATCGTCCACAACCTTCGGCAATGGCGGAGGATTTTTATAAGCAGTCATCGACGCCGAGTCGTACTGGTTTTCCACTACTCTGTAGCCTGGAAAAACGAAAAACGGCCCCAGCCCAAGCTCAAAGGAACCGTTAATTATCTTGTTCTCCCCCAGCGGAACAAATCTCAGAACCTCAGACACCTCCTTCGAACCACACACTGTGCCAGGATTGATTACCAGCCTCTTCCCAGTCAGCGGCACGTTCTTGAACACCGTATCCTCTGCATATGACGCAAAGGGGATAAATAAATTCAGCCAGAACGTATACACCAAGGCAAACACCAAGCGTGGCATACCCAAAACTCCTTGAACTGGTAGTAATTGTGATTTTTCAAGCATTCATATAGTATACATGATGATGGTGTAAAATCAAGGTAAATTGGTAAAGCCTCCCTAGAATATAAATCTCCATACTTTTGCTTTATTTGTTTCTTGATTCAAGAAAGCAAAAAAGCTGAGAAATAAAAGGAGCTGAAACATTGCGAAGTGGAATGAGTATAGGGTTTTGCACTCCGGTTACTTATTTTCCTTCATACGCGAGAACTTCCTAAGCCAATTGTCCATTGTCTGGTAGTTTGCAAAACCCAACATCTTTGCTGCTGCACTTTTTCGTCCATTACACTCTATAAGAGCTTTTTCGATATGCTCCACAGCAATCTCACCGAGAAATTTCTCCAGCGAAAACCCGGGTTCAGCAACACGCTCCGCAGAATAGAGCCCACCTTTTTCAGGCTTATCATCTGCAAAATTCGCAAATATAGCCCCTTTTACTTCTTTTACAGAAATGGTCTCATGCATACTCCAGAGAATAAGACGAGATACAGTATTGCGAAGTTCGCGGATATTTCCAGGCCAGCTGTGATGCAGCAGTGCATTTCTCGCCCCTGCAGAGAGTTTACGATTTTTCCATGCATCTCCGTGAACCTTGCGAAATTCGCAGTTTATCTCATCAATAAAATGGTCAATCAGCAGCGACAGATCCCCCTGACGCTCCCGCAATGGAGGCAATTGCAGCACACCGATAGCTATTCGATGAAATAGATCTTCACGAAACTCACCTTCAGATACAGCTTTCATCAGGTTTTTATGTGTTGCACATACAATCCTGAAGTCAACTGCCTGTGACTTTCTAGAACCGACCCTACTCACCTTTTTTTCCTGGAGTACGCGCAGAAGTTTAACCTGTGCCTGCAATGGCAGTTCGCCAATCTCATCAAGAAACAGCGTCCCTCCGTCAGCTTCCTCAAAATACCCTTTTTTTGCGGTATTAGCACCTGTAAATGCACCTTTTTCATATCCAAAAAATTCCGATTCAAACAGGTTCTTAGGAACTGCACCGCAGTTCACCTCAACAAATGGGCCACCTTTTCTCAAAGATGACGCATGGATTGCCCTTGCAAACAGCTCCTTACCAGTCCCCGACTCACCGTTTATCAATACAGGCATCTCATGCATTGCAACAATACGAGATCTCATCACAGCCTCTTTCATTGCTGCACAGCGGTAGATAATGTCATTGAACTCCGGCGCTTTAGGAGGCAGACCCTGCGAAATTCGCAGAATATCCTCGTTTTTCCCAAAGAGAACAGCCGGGTTGTAATCGGCTGATATATCAAATGGTATGGAAACAGTTTTGACACCTTCTTCCGGTGATGACTGAATTAATTCCGCCGGATATGCGGTTTTCGCAAGAATTATCCATATAGCCGCCATTGCCGAAGTACCCGGACTGATGTGGAAAACGCATTTTGAAGTTGGATAGTTAGTAAGTTCGTTAGTGTGAGAGTTTTTTTCTGTTGTGTCTTTACTAGAGTTCAGCACCTCCTCAAGAACAGCAACCGTCGCTTCGTAGATATCGGAAAAGTTCATTGGACTTGATAGAGTGCAGGGATGAATTACGATTTTCATAGAAGTGAGTTTACTCACCCACTCGGAATATGCGAAATTCGCAGATTTATCCATATCGGACAATATATGAATCTCTGAAAAATCAAGCTTCTCAACCGCCTCTCCAATCGGGCCAAGCCCGCCGTCCGACAACTCACCACGCGAAGCCCGCAGATCCGTCATTCCCAACCATGTAAAAAGTGTTTTATTATTCATAATTAAAAACTGATTCTCATCTTAAAAATTATCATTATTCAGAAAATCAAGAATATGTATATGCTTCACACCTTTTCTGTCTCCACCCGCAAACTCATCTGCGGAAATCACATATTTCTCATAATTATCATTGATGGAGAGAAGATTTCCGAATTCACGTTCAGCCACTTTTTCATCAGCCAACATATATGTAACTTGGATATATTTTAAATCCCCTCCCTTTTCACATACAAAATCTATCTCTTTATCTCCCTGTTTCCCGACTGTAACAGTGTAATTCAATGCCTTTAGATGATTATATACAACATTCTCAAGAACCTTATTAATATCCAATGCATTGTCATAGCGATGAATAGTATGGCGAAGTCCCAAATCCGTAAAGTAATACTTTTCTCCTATTTCAAAGATCTTTTTCCCCTGTAACTCCATTCGCTTTACCGGATGTATGAAATTCGCCGCCACAAGATGCGAAATATAGTTCAGAACAACATTTACAGAGATATTTATCCGTTGTGATTTCAAATATTCACTGATCTTTTTCGCAGTAAGAAGTGAACCTACATTATCGGCGAGAAAAAGAACAAGCCTATGAAGAAAATCAACATTCCGTACAGAAAATCGCTCTATCACATCCTTCAAAATTACAGTATCATAAACACCCTT
>WFRY01000352.1 GCA_015486315.1 Desulfobulbaceae bacterium | reverse complement strand
GATTCTGGCTGTTAACGGCGAGATATACAATCACAGAGAAATCAGGCAGGGAATTGGCAGTGCGTATGAATTCCTTACCGGATCGGATTGCGAGGTGATCCTGGCGCTTTACCGCCAAAAGGGAATAAAGTTTCTTGAAGAACTGAATGGTATTTTTGCGTTTGCGCTTTACGATTTAAAAAATGACACTTATCTGGTCGCCCGTGATCATATAGGGATAATACCTCTGTACATGGGCTGGGATGAGCATGGCAATTTTTTTGTTGCCTCTGAGTTAAAGGCGCTTGAAGGTGTATGCAGAAAAATCGAAGAATTCCCTCCGGGTCACTACCTTTGCAGTGGAGCTGCAGGGCCTGAAAGGTGGTATAAAAGGGACTGGAGGGAATATGAAGCGGTGCAGCACAATGAGACATCGACAAACGGGCTTCGAAAGGCACTCGAGGAGGCGGTGCACAGGCAGTTGATGTCTGATGTTCCGTACGGTGTGCTGCTTTCCGGCGGTCTTGATTCTTCTATAATTGCAGCAATAGCGGCTAAGTTTGCTCCCAAACGAATAGAAACGGATGATGAACACCCTGCATGGTGGCCAAGGCTTCATTCGTTTGCCGTGGGGCTTAAGGGCTCGCCTGATCTGGCGGCAGCAAGAAAGGTGGCTGATCATATCGGTACGGTTCATCATGAGATAAATTTTACAATCCAGGAGGGGCTTGATGCCGTAAGGGATGTTATATACCACCTTGAGACATATGATGTAACAACCGTGAGGGCCGCCACCCCCATGTATCTCATGGCAAGGGTGATTAAGTCCATGGGGGTCAAGATGGTCCTGTCAGGGGAGGGGGCTGATGAAATTTTTGGCGGATATCTTTACTTCCATAAGGCGCCTGATGCCAGGGCCTTTCACGAGGAGACAGTGAGAAAAATAGAAAAGCTGCACCTTTATGACTGCCTGAGAGCAAACAAGGCCCTTGCGGCATGGGGCGTAGAGGGAAGGGTGCCATTTCTCGACAAAGAATTCATGGATGTTGCCATGCGGTTGAATCCTGAGGACAAGAGGCCTCGGGATGGCCGAATGGAAAAATGGGTGCTCAGAAAGGCTTTTGAGGACTATCTGCCGGATAGCATTGTATGGAGACAGAAAGAACAGTTCTCGGACGGGGTTGGATACAACTGGATTGATACGCTGAAGGAGGTTGCTGACCAGGCTGTAAGCGATGATCAACTTGAAAATGCGGCGTTTCGTTTTTCTGTGAATCCACCAAAAACCAAGGAAGAGTACTATTACCGGTCGATCTTTTCTGAGTTTTTCCCATCTGATTCTGCTGCGGCATGTGTGCCTTCTGTACCCTCGGTTGCCTGCAGTACGGCAGAAGCACTTGCCTGGGATGAATCACTTCAAAATTGTGTTGATCCCTCGGGACGCGCGGTGCAGGGAGTTCATGAACAGGGGTATGAATAGAAATTGGTATGTAAAACGAACAGCAGAATATCGAACAAGAAATGTCGAATCATGAAATATAAGAATTCGCTCAATTCGGGTAAGGTTGAAAGTTTGAACGCTTAACTTCGATATTTCTTGTTACGCCACTAAATCCAGAGGAATCGATTTGTTTTATCTGTCCCTTGACACGTTACAGGTAACAATATATCATAAAAATTATGGTAACTATTCAGCGTATTAACAGTAATGTTATGTTAATGGTAACTATTTGGTATTTTGCTCGTGGTTCTTTCACCATTGGCCACCCCAATGGTGAAAACGTAATCCCCTTTGCGTCCTTTGCGTCTTGAGCGAAGCGGGCGGTTAAAAAAAATGAACCGCAAAGTCGCAAAGAACGCAAAGATTTTGCCTGCTGCAAAGCTAATTCTATCTGTCCTGCACTTGGAAGATACACTGAATAGATACAAATTATGATTATATCGTTCAAGCATAAAGGCTTAAAAAAATTATATTTATATAATGATTCGAGTCTGTTAAACAAAGATCATGTCCCCAAATTTCTCCGCATTCTGGATAGGCTAGATGCCTCACAAAGTCCTGAGGATATGAATCTGCCAGGATACAAATTGCATGATCTCTCAGGTAAAAGAAAAGGTACTTGGTCGGTATGGGTAAGTGGAAATTGGAGAGTGACTTTTCAGTTTAAAGGTATTGATGTTACGTCAGTAAATTACGAGGATTACCATTAACCAATTTTGCAGAAGTATTTTCCAACAGATGTAACGATATATGGAGACATACTAAAATGATAACCAATAGAAAACCAACGCATCCAGGTGAAGTGTTGAGAGAAGATGTTATTAAACCATTAGGTTTAACGGTGACAGAAACAGCAAAATGTTTAGGCGTTACTCGTAAGACTTTATCTGCATTAATCAACTGTAAAGCTTCCCTAAGCCCTGAAATGGCAATTAAGATCGCTAAAGCAACAGATACTTCCCCTGAAAGCTGGTTTAATATGCAGGCTAAGCTAGACTTATGGAAGGCATCTCAGCGCAATTACAAGATAATCGAATTTTCAGATGCAACTGCAACAGCCTAAAAACATAGGCATAACCATCGGCTGCAGGTGACGGCAAACAGCGCTGCGGTTCTTCAAGTTGGTTACCTGCATTATGTCTGGTGGCATTTCATAGTTGGTAGCCCCGCATGTTTGCCGCCCTGAGCCGTAACGTTCGATATTCAATATTCCCTACTAATTTGAGCGATTCGATATTCAATATTCGTTTTTTCCCTTTATGACTGAGATTTTTTTACAAAGCTTTTTGATATTATGAAAAAGATATTATGCGTTGCAGGTACCAGGCCGGAAGCCATAAAGATGGCCCCTGTCATCCTGTCTCTTAAAAAAGAGTCCTGGGCTGATGTAGTGGTTCTGGCAACTGCCCAGCATCGCGAAATGCTCGACCAGGTTCTGTCTATCTTTGGAATTGTTTCAGATTTTGACCTGGATATAATGCAGGAGGGTCAGGAGCTTACCGATTTGACTGCAAGGCTGCTTGTTGCCGTGGACAAGGTGTTGAAAAACGAGGCGCCTGATATTGTGCTGGCCCAGGGCGATACAACTACGGTTATGACTACTTCTCTTGCCTGTTTTTATAATAAAATTCCCTTTGGACATGTTGAAGCCGGGTTGCGCACCGGTGATATTTCCAATCCATTTCCAGAGGAGATGAACCGGGTCGTTGCTGGTCATCTTGCCGCCCTGCACTTTGCACCTACAGAATCAGCAAGAGAAAATCTTCTCAGGGAAAATATTGATGACACAATAGTCCATGTCACTGGAAATACAGTGATTGACGCCCTGCTGGTTACGGCCCGGAAGGATTTTGATCTTGGTATTGAGCTTGATGAATCAAGGAAGTTGATATTGGTGACATCCCATCGCCGTGAAAATTTTGGTGAACCCATGCGGGAATCATTTGCAGCTCTTCGGGATCTGGCTGAACGTAACAGTGACGTGGAAATCCTCTATCCTGTTCACCCAAATCCTAATGTCACAGGACCTGCACGGGAAATCCTCGGCGGCCATTCCCGTATTCACCTGGTTGAACCGCTCGGCTATCCGGAGTTTGTGCAGGCAATGAAGCAGGCATATTTGATAATTTCAGATTCAGGCGGGGTGCAGGAAGAGGCCCCGGCACTTGGTAAACCGGTTCTTGTTCTGAGAGAGGAGACAGAGCGTCCCGAGGCGGTTCAGGCCGGAGTGGTTCGTCTGGTAGGCACAGATAAATCCTTGATTATCTCCGAGGCTGAAAAGCTGCTGAATGACAGTCATTATTATAGCTCAATGGCCCAGGGGGTCTCACCCTATGGCGACGGTAAAGCTGCGGAACGAATTGTGTCCATTCTGCGAAAATATCTGGCCGAAATGGTGAATAATGCGGCATGTTAAGTTCATGTCTGAATTCTGCAATCCCTATGGGTAATGAAGAAGGAAATTACTGAATTTGTATGTTACCTAAACGGCTCATCGAATTTCTCCTGTAAAAATTATATTCTGAAAGTAGAATTTAGGTCATATGCTCTCAATCGAATAAGCTGAATATTATGGATAAAATATGGCATAATTTTGGCATACGTAATTTGTAAAAGGGGAAATCATCGTAAAACCAGGAGAAAAAATATGCAATCTGAAAAAAAATTTATAAAAATTTTTATATTTACAATTGTGCTGATGTTTACAGCCTCTTTTGCGCTGGCTGCAGAGGTAAGGCTTGCCTGGGATCAGAGTTCAGGTGAAGTGACAGGCTACCGTATTTACTACGGAACTACTCAGGGGAGTCATCCTACTCGCATAGATGTAGGTAATGTCACCAGTTATACGGTTACCGGTCTGGATGATGGCGTGACTTACTATTTTGTAACGCGTGCATGGAACCAGTATGGTGAAAGTGGTGATTCCAATGAACTTATGTGGACGGCCCCTGTTAATGATGCTACTGCACCTGCAGTTGAGATAACCGGGCCGACCTCATCTGCTACTTATTCCACAAATTCTAACACCATAAATCTTTCAGGCATAGCCAGTGACAATATCCAGGTCTCAAGTGTAACATGGAGCTGTTCACAAGGTGGGTCAGGCACTGCGGACGGTACTACGAATTGGGCTATTAACGGAGTATCTCTATCAGAAGGTGAAAATTTGATAACTGTGACAGCCCATGATAGCTCTGGTAATATAAGCAGTGATACAATTACTGTTACCTATACTTATCCGCAGGGTACCTTCACGGAAATATTTGGTGACGCTTCGGATTCGGATCATGCGGGAACGGTACAGGATACATTTCTTAATATAAACGATGATGTAAATGTATCTAACAGCAACCTGAATACCTATACATGGCCTGCAGACAAACCCGCTAACGCCATTGTTATGAAATGGGACCTTTCGACTATTCCGGCAGGCGCTCAAATTCAGAATGCTACCCTGTATCTTTACATGGATTCCATGGAGGATGGTGGCGGTGATGATAATTATGATGTCTCTGTCCACAAGATTATAAATCATGATCCGGATGTGACGCAGGCTACAGGAAATACTTATGATGGTACCAATGGCTGGACCCCTAACACTGTTTGCTATGAAAACATACCGCTTGCACAGGCCGATATCGCACCTGCGGAAGATACAAAGTCGCTTAACAAAACATATGGATATAAAACATGGGACGTAACTAATATGGTAAGGGACTGGGTAGCAAGTTCTTCATCCAATTACGGCTTGCTGCTTAATTCTGATTCTTCGGCAAGTTCTGGAAGTAACCGCTTCTTTGCATCCAGCGAGGCCACTGATTCGGCACAGCGTCCTAAACTAATAATAACTTATATCGTACCGGAT
>WFRY01000351.1 GCA_015486315.1 Desulfobulbaceae bacterium | reverse complement strand
TTCTCAACCTTGTCCCTGAGATGCAAATGATACTCCCGGCCGCCTGTCCCTATTTTTGTAAGCGCTTCATTAACCACACTCTTGACATAATAACACCTCGGCATGTAAGCGTTTCAGGAACGCCCTGCTGTGCGTGATCAAGGCTCCCGATAATACCCCTGTATATCTGGGGACTTGAGCGCGTGCAGCAGGGTGTTCATGGAGCGCTTACCTATTTTTTATCATCAAAGGAAAAATCAACGGTTGGAAAATAATCAACCGGTTCACCAAGATGAAATTTTTCTTCCATAATCCAGCGCTTCAGGATTTCGGCAATTTCCCTGGCCTTGACCACGGATGAAAGTGGTGAGGTAGCCACTTTTTTACCGGCAACTTCAATCCGGCCGGATTGAAGCTCGGCATAACTGACCTTGCCGTAATCCCGGGTAATACCATTGGTATAATCATGACCGTAATCAACGACATGAGTAAAAATCTCTTCATTGGAGACTCCGGTAAAACGGGCCATCTCCTCATTGAGAATCGGGATGGGAACTCCCAGTCCCACGGCAAGCGAACAGCCATAACCCTGGATACTTACTCCACGCAACCAGTCCGCAGACATCTGCTTTAAGTCTCCCTGCACCATCATGGTTCCGGCGGGTCTCGTGGGCACTCCGTTTTCGCTGCGGGGGGCTCCCGGATTGTGCTGACTGCCGTTAAAAGTCACATAGCCAACCCCGCCGCCAAGAAAAATCCTGGTGCCTATACCAATGGTCCGGTACAGAGGATCGTTTAACAGCGGACTCAACTGACCGGCACTGCAATAGTTGGCATTACGGCATTTCGGTTTAAGGGTGCCCATATAAGTATACACCGTCCGGTCGGAAAAATTAACGGCACAGTTATAATTCTGGTAACCGTTCCTGGGATTACAGAGCAGTGCATGCCCCATCTCCGCAAGGGTCAGTTCTTTTTTACACTTGGTATTGGCATAGCAGTCGGTGGGATAGGCCTTGGCCTCAAGAAATACCTTCCTGCCGGCCACCAGGTCTTCTATTATATGACCGCCACCATAGCGAAACTCCCCGGGATAGACCTTGTTGAGCGGATCATCTTCTGCCGGCTCGGTAGCCCCAAGGTAAGTATCAATGGCCGCAAGACCAGCATAGGACGGCACCTTGTTAATCCAGACCTTCTGCGCCTTAATGGTGGGACTGGTCTGGCCGAAATTCAAAAAAACGCCGGAGGAACACATAGTTGAAAACGTTCCGGTGGTCACGACATCAACCCGCCGGGCAGCTTCAACCGGGCCTTCTTTTTTTACAATATCAACCATCTCCTCGGCAGTAACCACCACTGCCTCACCGGCCTTGATCCTGGCATTAATCTCTGCATAGGTCTTGTTTATTTCAAAATCACTCATGGATACTCTCTCAATCGGTTAATTCACCGGGGTTGTAAACCTCGTCATCCCCGAGTGTTGTTATCGGGGATCCAGGATTTTGTTAATGGCTGAGCTTTGTAGGGAATCAGATTTGTTATTGCACCCTGAATCCGGAATATTGGTTTAAATTGAAAATGGAGCAGCGTGCAACAGTTTTCAGTTTTTTCTTTGCAACGTATGCAAGATGCTTTAGCATATATCTTTTTATATTACCTGACCAGAGCGTTTCACCCAATGAGAAAAAACAACATCAATTTTTTTGTTTATGTTGCACCAACGGCCCTTCTATTTGGGTAAAACCCTCGATAACGTTCAACTCCTGACCATCAAATAAAAATATTATGGGTGATAAAAATAGTATTCCCCAGGTTCGACAGCGTATCGACGACATAGACGATACTATTCTTGAACTGCTCAAGGAACGCCTTGACTGCGCTCTGACCATCGGCAAGCTCAAAAATGAAACCAGCCGCGCCAAATGGGATCCGCAGCGTGAGCGGGAAATTTATGAACGGTTGTACGCAAATAACCAGGGTAAATTTCCGCAAAAGGCATTGCGCTCCATTTTTCATGAAATCATTACCACCTGCAGACTCTCCCAAAAGAAAATTGAAGTTTCATACCTTGGTCCGGAAGCTACCTTTACCCACCTTGCCGGTGTAAAATATTTTGGCCAGTCAGCCCGGTACAAGGCAATGGAGACCATTGATGAAACCTTTAACGAGGTGGAAAAGAAACGGGTTCAGTACGGAATAGTTCCGGTGGAAAACTCCATAGAAGGTGCTGTTTTTTCCACCCTTGATTCCTTTATGAAATACAGCGTTAAAATCTGCGGCGAACTCCACCTGCCGATCAGCCATAACCTGGTCTGCCGCTCCGGTAACATCGATGACATTCAAACCGTAGCCTCACACTCCCAACCCCTGGCCCAGTGCCGGGAGTGGCTGAAAAAAAATCTGCCCGCTATCCCTACCCTGCCTGTTTTTTCAACCGGCGGCGCGGCCCAGATGGCTGCCAACAATCCCAATATCGGAGCCATTGCAAGCGAACTTGCCATTAAGACATATGAACTGCAGGTTGTGGTCAAGGGAATTGAGGACTACCAGGGGAACACCACCCGTTTTCTGGTTATCGGCAAAGAATCGCCTTCACGCAGCGGTCATGACAAAACCTCCCTGCTGCTTGGTGTAGCCGACAGACCAGGTTCTCTTAACGAGGTGCTGACTGTTTTATCCGCCAAGAACATCAACCTTGCAAAAATCGAATCAAGGCCCATCAAGGGCAAGCAGTGGAAGTACCTGTTTTTCATGGACATGCTTGGACATATGGAAGACCCGGTCATCAGAGAAGGGTGCTCGATCCTCAAACAGATCTGCCCCTATTACGAATGGCTCGGCTCATATCCCCAGGCTGATAACATTGAATTAAACAGTTAACCGGTTGTGACGTACACAGCATATTCTCCTCCTGATTAATGGCCTACCTTCTCTCCTGCCGGGAACTCGGTAAATCTTTTGCTGCCCAGACCCTGTTTTCCTCTGTGGATATGGTTATTTCCAGGGGAGACAGGATAGGCCTGATCGGACCCAACGGTTCCGGAAAATCCACCCTGCTCAAGATTCTCTGCGGCCTGGTTGAACCGGACCGGGGAAGACTCTATCAGCAAAAGCATGTCCGGATCAGTTATCTTGCCCAAAGTGATATCTTTGACGACAATAAATCTGCCGTTGACAACCTCTATGACGCCCTGTCATCTCTTGATCTGGAGACCACCGAACAGTATAACCGGGTCCACACCATGCTCAGCCGGGCTGAATTTATTGATCCCGAGCTTCCGGTAAGTTTACTCTCCGGCGGCTGGCGCAAACGGCTGGCAATCTGCAGGGCACTGGTTGTTCACCCGGATATCCTGATCATGGATGAACCAACCAACCATCTGGATATCGAAGGAATCCTGTGGCTGGAAAAGATGCTGTCCGCTTCCCTGCCTGAAAGCCCGGATGGTTTTCTCATGGTCAGCCATGACCGCCAATTCCTGGAAAATACCGTCAACCGGGTCATTGAACTCTCAGCCGCCTATCCCGAGGGTACCCTGCAGATCAATGGCCGCTATTCGACCTTTCTTGAAAAGCGGGAACTCTTTCTTGACCAGCAGCAGGAACAGGAAAACCGACTGGCAAATAAGGTCCGAAGGGAAACAGAATGGCTGCGGCGGGGACCAAAGGCCAGGGCAACAAAGGCAAAGTACCGTCAGGATGAGGCATACCGGCTCCAGGATGAACTGGCCACGGTCAAAAACCGGAACCGTGCCGGCGGCAGTGTCCACATAGAGTTTGACGGGACCAGCCGTAAAACAAAAAAGTTACTCACTGCCAGCGGAATCAGCAAAGGATTTGATGGCCGGACACTGTTTTCAAACCTTGATCTTGTTCTTTCACCGGGAACCCGCCTGGGCCTGCTCGGCAGGAACGGCTGCGGTAAATCCACACTCATGCAGATCCTGGCAGCCGCAGACAGCGATGACGGCCTTAAGCCCGACAGCGGCACCCTGAAGGTGGCAAATAATCTCCGCATCGTCAGCTTTGATCAGCGCCGGGAACAGCTGAACCAGGAACAGACCCTGCGCAGGGCACTTGCCCCGGACGGAGACGCCATTCTTTTTCAGGACCGGTCAATCCATGTCGTATCATGGGCCAAACGATTTCTCTTTCGCACCGACCAGCTGGAAACACCGGTATCACGACTTTCCGGCGGAGAACAGGCCAGAATTCTCATTGCAGCTCTCATGCGCCGACCGGCAGACATCCTGCTGCTCGACGAGCCCACCAATGATCTGGATATCCCGTCGTTAAATGTTCTGGAGGAGAGTTTAAACGAATTTGCCGGTGCTCTGGTACTCGTTACCCATGACCGTTTCATGCTGGGCCGAATCTGTGATAAAGTCCTGGGTTTTGACGGCCATGGAAAAGCCTCTTTTTTTGCCGATTACGAACAGTGGCTGCGTGCCATTACAGACAGCAAAAAAACAGGCCGGCAGCAAAACGAAAAAGAGGCGACACCGGAAGGCAAAAAGGCAAAGAAGAAAACCGGCAGACTTTCCTACATGGATCAGCGTGAATATGACCGGATGGAAGAAAAAATTCTGACTGCTGAAAGTCGACAGGAAGAACTGGAAAAGATTATGCAGAACCCGGAAACGGTTGCCGATGCAGGCAAACTGCATGACTGCTGGCAGGAGATGGAAACGCTGCAGGAAAAAATCAGTCATCTGTACAATCGCTGGGAAGAACTGGAAGAGATTAAAGATGGAAACTGACAAACCACCCCCCTGCCCCACCTGCGGCGGCACAGGACAGATCAGCTTCTTTCAGGGGGAGAGCAGATTTCTCCTCACTGATGAAGAATGCCCTGCCTGTTGTGGACTGGGATACATTATCGAAGAAAAAGACGCGGATCCACAACCCGGCAGTTCAGAGAAGGACAAGTAAAAAACTGGTAATTATTCAGGAGCACCTTACGGCGTCTGCCCTTACCTCTTCGCCCATTTAAGCCTGCTTGAGTAGCATAAATATTGGGAAAATTGAGCGCGTGCAGCAGGGTATTCATGGAGCGCTTACCCATATTCCCTGTGGTTTGACAACAGAGACCATGACAAAACCAGGATTTGTATTACAGTAACACTTCAGTACTATTTCTTTATTTATATGAAAGTGCCTTCTCTGGCTATGATGTTTGTGGCTTCTTTCATCGTTCGTTGTGGCTGTGTCCGGAATTTTGGTCCAGCCATGCTGGTTACTTCAACCGTAAAGGAAAACTAATATGTACACAACGTTAAGGCGATTAACACCGTTTCTGCTGATTTTTTTCACGATCACCTTTATTGAGGCCGGTATTACAGCCCAATATGCGGATGCCCGATCCCGAGGCGGCGGCCGGTCATTCAGGCGCACGGCACCGAGAAAAACCGTACCACCGAGGGCTACAAACCAAAAGAGCACAAATAAATCAGGTTTTGGCCGCGGGCTTGCCGGTGGTCTGTTGGGCGGGGCACTGGGCGGCATGCTCTTCGGCTCCATGTTCGGCATGGGCGGCTCAGGCATGGGGATTCTGCCTCTTCTGCTGCTGGGCGGTGTCGGTTATTTTATGTACCGTCGTTTTATGGCCAAGCCAAAGGGAAGCAGCGGCCCCGGCTACCAGCCGCCACCATCTCAGGGTTCTTTCTTTGACACGAAATCCACTGCAGAAGACAACCAGTCACATGCACCCATTCCACCGGTGCCTCCCTCCGGAAACAGTATACAGTCAGGCCTTGATGAAATTCGGGCCAATGACAGAGGGTTTGATCCAGACCACTTCAAAGAGGTGGCCTCGGATGTCTTTTTCAAGGTCCAGGCCGGCTGGATGCGCCGTGACCTCGATAGTTACCGCAACCTGCTTGGCAAAGAACTTGCTGCCGAATATGCAGAACATTTTGCTGAAATGCGGCAGAAGGGGATCATCAATAAACTTGAATCCATTGCCATCCGCAAGGTGGAGATAGTGGATGCCGGAAGTGTTGACAACGAAGACTTTGTTACCATCCTGTTCACCGCCAACCTGCTGGACTATACAGTGGATGAAAAAACAGGTGATGTTGTTGAGGGCAGCATGACCGAACCGGTCAAGTTTGCCGAAAAATGGACCTGGGCCCGCCCAGTGGGTACGGAGGACTGGAAACTTGAAGGAATCGAAGTTGTTGACTGATCTACGTTATCTTTCCTGAAGGTAGAATGAAATAAGCTCACGCCGGGGCATAGCCGTCAAGCTAAAAGAGTTTTGTCGATATATCAATATCTTGTAGGTCGGGTTAGCGGCTCAACAACTGCACCTGTTGGGTTACGCTGCCTTTAGATTCTTCGTCAAGTTGGAGATAAAGAAAAACTCAGCGTAACCCGACAAGATGTGACGATGTACCACGCTAACCCAACCTACGGTTTTCATGTGAA
>WFRY01000350.1 GCA_015486315.1 Desulfobulbaceae bacterium | reverse complement strand
ACCTACTGTTGCAGCCTGAAACATTTTTTCCATTATCGGCCCATGAGAGCACGCGAAACCGGGCTGGAACAGGCGTCTAAACATCAGATAACTACTTATAATAATAGATAATTTAAGAAACAAGCCATAAGAAACTCCCCGAAAAATGATAAAACGTTGCAGAGATGAAACGTGTAACAAAATGAAACAACGGTCAGGGAGAGTACTTTCAAGATTACCCATCAGGGTGCAATCAAAAATAACGTCACATTCTGAGTAGACACTGCAACATATCTTCGGCCGATCTTCAAGCGCGAAATCCTCAATGTAGCCCTGTTACGCCTGCGGTTTCACTCAATCAGATCGACCAAATATATGTCACATTGTCTACACATTTCTACGAAGTTATTTTTGACTGAACCCTTAACAAAATCAAAACCATGCTTATCATTTTTTACAAGCAAAGAGGTTTGCTGGATATTTTTTTACTATAAACCGAGTACACAGGAGGCAGACAGATGTCGAACAAAAAACTTCAGGAATCAGAATATGAAACTTATTTTAATACCCTGTCCAAGGGAATGAAAGGTGGAACAGCTGAACTTGAGGTAATGGCTGTCAGTATCATGGACAGGGAGCAGACCGACTGGATTCCTTTTTACGGTATCAGCTATGATCCTTCGGAAAAAACTATTTCCATCATTTCAGAATTTATTGATCATCACATCAAAAATCCGACTGAAATCAATGTTCAGGAAGGTGAGAAAGGTGTCGAATCCGTCGAAATTAATGGAGGAGACGGATATACCCATCGGGTCAAATTCAAAAATCCCATTGCCCTGTAATTCATCAGGGCCTGTACCTCGATAAACTTTACTGCCACGAATAATCGGGTTCACTGTCCGGCACATTTTCTTCCCGGGACAGTGCCCGCTTATTCGTGCTTTTAATTTTCTGGTTACGTATGAAACTCGGCCAACTTTCAGTCAAGGTTACAATATTCTGTTATCAAGAGAAAAATAATAGATCGAAGTCTGCGCTTATCTCCCGATAAAAGACCTCGGGAATGACAGTAGTGGGCAGCACTCTGACTGGTTATAATATAACGGAGTTACAAGCCCTGTCATCCCAGGAGTTGCAAACCTCATCATCCCCCGAAGTTGCAAGCCTCGTCATCCCCCGGAGTTGTAAACCTCGTCATCCCCGAGTGTTGTTATCGGGGATCCAGGAATTTGTTAATGGCTGAGCTTTGTCCATAATCAGATTTAATTCTGTCGTTGAAGCCGGTAAAGTGGATCCCCCCTTTCAAATAATTTGCTGACTACTCACGGGGTACGTGCTGAAGCTCCCCAACCACCAGCAGAATTACTCATCCAACCTCTCTTCGATCTCCTCAATTTCTCTAAATATCCAACGCCTGCGGCTGAAAAGAAATTCAGCGCAGACCACTAATAGATATAAACCCGCGATCCAGTAAAGACTGGGTCGGTTGGACTGGTAAAGATAGACCATCAGGCCGATCCAGGCCCCAAAGGTACAGACAAGGCCGGTCAGGGCAACTGTTATACCGACGCCGATTCGACTGCGCAGGCGCAGGGCGGATAGGTTTATGGCGGCAAAGATCAGGAGAAAGGTTGAACTGGCAAACGAAGAAATAATGGTCAGATCGGCAAGATTCACAAAGATAATGGTCAAAACCGTCACAACCACCAGAGAAAACCAGGGAATTTTATTGCATCTGCGGCGAAAGCCGAAAACCACGGGCAGGGCTTTTTCAGTGGCCATGACCATGCCGAGCCTGGCCGTACCAAACAGGGTGGCATTGATGGCCGAAGCCGTGGAAAAAAGGGCGGCAACTCCGATAAGGAGAAAACCCGCATGGCCCAGAAAGGGTTTCGCTGCAACGGCCAGGGCATATTCTTTATAACGGACAACCTGGTCAGGCAGCAGATTGCCCACAGCCACCAGTGAGACCAGAATATAAACGGCAATGGTGATGACGATTGACCAGATGATACCGCGGTGGAGATTATGTTCCGGATCAACCATTTCGTTAGCGGCATTGGGGATAAGTTCAAATCCCTCATAGGCCACAAATATCAGGGCAGCCCCCATGATAACGCCGCCATATCCCTGGTTGAACACCGGCAGCAGGTGGTCGGGTTTCGCATAAAAAAGGCCGATCACTCCAAACAGGAGCAGAATCAACATCTTAACAATGACAATGATCAGTTCGCTGGTACCGCTTGCCTTGACCCCGAACAGATTAATTGCGAGAAAGATCAGCAGAATCAGACTTTCCAGCAGGTGATGTATAATTCCGCCATTAACTCCACTGCCGAGCATGGCGGATCCGTAGACGCCGAAGGTAAATGAGTACAGGGCCATGGTCCCGATATAGCCGACCAGAAGCAGCCAGCCGCCGGTTCCGGAAATGTTTGGATGGGAAAAGGCGTGTTCCAGATAAGTAAATGATCCCCCGTCCGAGCGAAAGCTTATCCCGAGTCGTGCATAGGAAAGTCCGGTGAGCAGGGCAACAAAACCACCAATGCTAAAGGCGACAGGGGCCGCATGACCGGCCTGGGCAATAGCCAGGCCGAGAACGGAAAAAATACCGCCGCCGACCATACCACCGACCCCCATGGCAATGACTTCTTTCAGGGTCAGTAATTCCCCATCCGCTTCGCTGTGCTGATCAACAGAGTTCAATGGTTCACTCACTTGCCGGTGCAGGCACCAGCGCTTACTTTTTTACTCTCTTCACCTCTGCTGAATAATGACCTGAAAAAAGAAATAGAGCAACTGTCAATTTCCAGGGTGTATGCTCATCTGTTATGGTCGGCACAACCTGATTCGACCGTGCCGGTCAGCCAAACCCGGAGCGAGCAGTTACCGGTATCGGCAACTGCTCGCTCTGGGTTCACTCAAACCTTTACCTGGCTGGTAAAGGCGAAATGTTATGTGATCTAATCAGGCCTGCAGGCGGGGACGATTTGCCTGT
>WFRY01000349.1 GCA_015486315.1 Desulfobulbaceae bacterium | reverse complement strand
TTCAACGACAGTGCGTAGAGCAGGAGGGCAAAGAGAAAAAGAGCAGACATCAATCCGGCTGAGCTGTAGTAAGTAAGCGGTGCCGGACTGAGTTTCGTATCTGCGAGTTGATTTATTGCCTGCAGGGAGGCTGCCCTGGCAGGAGAAAGTATTTCCAGAAAGTTGATGGGCAGAGGGATTGCGGTAAAAATGACCCAGCCGATGAAAAAAAGGATGCACAGGACTGCCCGGGTTTGGAATAGACGGGCAGGCAGTCTGCTGCTGTTGAGAAGCAGCCAGCCGCCGCAGGAAATAAGAATAGCAGCCGTGTACATCCCGACAACGACAGGATGGACAGCCCCGAACAGCAGGGGCATGGTTGCCGTCAGGAAAAGGCAGAAAAACTGTGCGGTTTTCGCAAACTTGAGATGTCTGCCGGTTGAACGTGTGTGCAAGATAGTAACCGCGTTGCCGGCTGGAATTTATTTGGAGGGGTTCTTGTAATTAACTCCGGTCCCCATGAAGCCCACTGAAAAACCCATGCCCGACGAGAACAGGCCGGAACTGCTGGATTCAGCATAGATTACATCCTGGTCGCGCAGTTTGATGGTATCTCCAAGGCCTTCCTGAAGTTCACTGTAACTGAGGCTGATAATTTCCCGTTGCCCTTTGCCTGTGTAGCGGATCAGTTTGATCTTGTCATCATCGGCGTAGCCTGCCAACCCGCCGGCAAGGACAATAGCCTCGGTGATTGTTATATCTCCTCTGACGGGGTAAATCCCCGGATTGCGGACAGCGCCATCAACAAAACACTGACCGGCTTCAGGGATGAATATGACATCGCCGCTGGCAATGGCAACGTTATACTTCATATCACCGTCTTTAATAAGGGCGTTCAGATCAACGATATAATTTCGGCGGGTTTTGCTTTTTGGATCTTCCCGGGTCAGGTAGGCAAGCGATGCTGCTTTGCCGGAAAGGCCTTCGGCAACAGCGATAATGTCGAGGAGTCTGCGTCCGGAAACATAATCATAGGTGCCGGGTTTGTTAAATGATCCGACCAGGGTTATCTGGTTACTGATTCGTTCTTTGACAAAGACGGATACATGCGGGTTCTGGAGGAATTTTTCTTTCAGCAGGGTTTCAATTTTTTCTTCAGTCTCTGCCACGGTCAGACCCAGTACGTTGACTCGGTCAAGAATGGGGAGACTGACAAACCCTCTGGAGCTGACCCGGGCCTCGGCATTTAAATCTTCGGTTTCAAATACAGTGACAGTGAGCAGATCACCCGGGCCCAGCACATATTCAGCCTCTTCCGGCGGGGCGGTGAGGATGGAGTTGAACAGCTGCTGTTTTTCTGTTTTGGCAGCAATTTCTTTGGAATGATCCTGAAAATCTTTCAGTTCGGTATTACTTTTAAATCGCTCTTCAGCACATCCGTTCAGGAGAACGGCAGTAACGAGTAACAGGATAAAGGATAAAAATATTTTGTTCATGTTACGTTTAGTATGGCCTGATGAATATTAAGAGTGTCTGGGAAATTTTTTAAAAAACCATGACCAATCTACAAGATTGAACCAGCTAAAGCAAAGGGTCATTTAAAGGCAACTGGAGTAGACTCATTTCAACATGTTATAGATTCCTGCCTGCACCGGGATGGTGTGGTATCAGGGAAAACTGGTTTTTACAAAGCCATCATCCTGGAGATAACAAACTTTGGCCTAAAATAGAAAAAAGCAAATCAGTGTTGAAAAATCCAACACTGATTTGCTTTTGTGATTGCGGGTACGCTTATGAAAATATCAATTCGCCGGACTACCTGGTCGAGCAGGCTGCTGTGCCGGCGGTGTTCCGATAGCCGGGAAGTTCTGGACATCACCATCATCATTACTTGCAGCAACGACACCTACTGCTACAGCTGCCACAACCAGACCACCGCCTATCAGCACACCGGAAGACATTGCAGCTGTACCAGCTGCCGCTCCGGATCCAGCACCGGCTGCTCCTGCTGCTCCAGCACCGGCTGCACCTTCGGCCGGGACATCTGCCATGGCCAAAAGAATTTTATTGTTGCTGTCAACGGTTTTGGCACCGTCTGCAGTACTGAAAATCATACGGCCTTCATCTACTCCGATTTCTGCCGTGCCGTCATCTGCTACCTGCATGTAGCCGCGAACGGTATTGCTGGTACCGGCATTAAACATAATGTCGGCTACCGTGTACTGCCCCTTGGGGGTATAAAAGGCAACCTTGCTGATGCTGTCGGTGATAATAAAATCAACCCGTCCTTCATCAACCAGCAGGTTAAATAGATTCTGATCATTTTTGATGGCAAGTTTAGCGCCATTGGAGCCGATCAGCGAAATTCCCTGAGCCTTGATCATGCATGTACCGTCACAGACCAGCAATGATTCATCTTCTATGGGATTTTGGCCGGTCAGTTTGTCTGCAAGCTGTCCGCCCTTGTAGACTGAGATATTACCCTGACCAACAGTTCCGGACGGTGCCGCAAAGGTATTTCCACTGCCGGCGACAAGAAATAATGCCAAAAATCCAGTTGCTACTAATTGACCAGTTTTCATTTATTTCTCCTCTTTACGATGTTAAATCAATAACCGGTACTATTCTTGAGATCCAAGGCTCCCGGAACAAAACTAATATATTAATCTTAATATATAATCTTATACTTTTCTGAAGAATAAGTGTCAATAAAAAATTTCCAGCGCAGTACATCCATATACTCATGTTGCAAGCTGTCCTAATTTGCTCTCTCTGGCCAGAGCCCGCA
>WFRY01000348.1 GCA_015486315.1 Desulfobulbaceae bacterium | reverse complement strand
GCCAGTTCTGCTTGAGCATCTTTTTCTGGGCCGCGGTCAGCTCCTGGGTTGCCGCGGCCATGGAACCGGTGGCCAGGGCCGTGAGCAGGATGAGAAGAACCAGAAAAACGGCTGCAATTGTGGCTGTAACCCTTTGTCTCATGTTGAAAAATCTCCGGAAAGGTAAAGAGTGGAGCAGGAAACCGAAAAACCGGTTCCCTGCGTGTGGGTTGGGAACAGAAGGTATCCGGCCGTTCTTACAGCCAGTCGGTCAGGGAAAAACCGATCCCGATCCGGTTGACCCGGTGGTTGTAGTCTATCAGGCTCTCGCCGAACCCGTTGAAGTACTGAACATAGCCCTTGAGGTAGGGATAATCCCACAGGGGAAAACTCCAGCTCAGCTCCACGGCTCCTTTGTCAAAGCCCGATTCCAGGTTATTGCGCGACATGATGCTGAAGACGTGTTTGTCATAGGTATAGGCTGCCGAAAGCTCGTAATGGCCCAGGTAATCGGTGATATCGGGGTTGTCATCATCTTCATCGTCTTCGGGAATGCGGTACCAGGGCTTGATGCTCATGGCAAAATCACCCTTTTCAAAGGTGATCCAGGCATAGATCCTGTTCCAGCTCCGCGACAGGTCGCCGCCGCGGCCGTTGGACTGGTGAACCACGCCAAAGGAGTTCCAGGTGTTTTTAAAGCCGCCGAAGAGCTCCCAGTTCGGGTGGAACTGGGCCCATAATTCCGGCTCATGGTTGGTCTCCCGGAACGGGGAGGACTCGTCGGAGTTGTAGACCTGCCAGAACGAGTGGTTGGTATAGGCACCGTAAATATCCATGGTGTCGTTGAACAGGTTGACCAGCAGGGGAAACTTGATACTGAGCTGGAACTGGGCCTCGGTATCGTCCAGGCTGTAGGCCGGGTCGTCGAACTGTTCCTGGTACAGGCTCGGGTCGTAGTCACTGTTGTTGTAGGCGGCAACGAGGATATAGTTGGGTTTGTGGGCCATGAGGGTAAAGGGCTGAAGAACATGCTCCTTGTCCATGCGCATGCGGTCCTGGACCACGGCCGGCTTGCCCTTTTCCTCCTCTTCAACGATCTTGGGCACAAAGGTCCTGGCGGCAATGTCTTTCTGACACTTGATGCGCAGGTCGGCAACGGTCATCGTGTCAAACTCCGTAGACTCCATGGCCTGCGTCATGCAGTCCTGCAGGTCATCGGCATGGACTGACGGAGGCGTGAGAACAGAGCACGGCAAAAGCATGAGCAGGCCGGCGGTGCAGATTGTGCTGGTTTTCCATCGTAAGTGGTGCATGGTAACAGGTTCCTCTCTTGCTTGAGTGGCTGGTGTCTGTCCATGGACGGGGGCGTTTGCCCGGATTTTTGGGTGCCGCGGAAAACAAAAGGATGCATCTTGCCGAGATGCTGCACTTTTTATTGTTCCGCGATCCCCGGGCGCAAGCAGGGTCCTCGTTTTGAAACAGACAGTATCTGCTTTGAATTTCCGGTAAAATTTCCGGACAGGTATGTTAAAAAAGAATATCTTCCATCATGATTTTTTACTATCCGATTTATGCACGCTTGCTGGAAAAGCCGTGGAACCGTGAGGGATTTTTCGTTTTTCACCGGCTAATAGCATTATTGCGACAGTTGCTTTATACTCTAATATTGTTTTAGTGGGTGGTTTTTGGCCGAATGGCGGAAAAACTGACCCGGGGAGGAATTCCTGTTTCCGGTCACTGCCCCGAAGCATGATAAACGGGTAGGAAAAAAATGGTGCCCGGTTTCAGGATACGCTTTCGGCCTCCACGCGAAAGCCAAAATTTACTGTGGAGGAAACTGAAAAACCTGATATAGTTGTCAATGCGATCGTCAAACCCCGAACCCTTAGGATCAGCATGGCTCCTTTCAAGGAAAATCGAAAATTTGATATCCAGTACAATGAACCGGCACTCGCAAGCGAGTCAACTCCGGACTGGGATGTAGTGCACTACCAGATCGGCAGGGGTGAGTACAAGTCGCGGCTGCAGGGTCTTTACACCTCCCGTCTGCAAATGGCACTCTGGCACTTAAACGTTGATATCTTCGACCAGGGCGCCATCCCCAGGGGGACAGGGGTTATCGGTTTAACCTTTCACCAGGCACCGTGCCATTACTGCTGCGGAGTGCTCCAGGACGACGAAATCCCGATCCTGACCTTTGGAGAGGAATTTGAGCTCAAGACACAAGGGGCGACCTCGACCCTGACCATGGCCGTGGACATGGACCTTCTGCAACAGGTGGCCCGGAAATGCACCGGTCATGAACTTTCCAGCCTGGTCACCAATAAGCGCCTCAACATTCACCCTGATGATCGGATCCGGATAAGAAACCAGCTGACCGCCCTGCTGACCTCTTTGCTCAAAAAAGATCAGCTCCATCTCGATGATCGGCAACAGGTACTGCTGGAACGGGTGATCCTGGAAACGGTCTTCACGCATGTGCGGGTTAAAAACCGGGACCTGTACCCGGCCCAACGCCTCCAGGCCGCCCTCCTGGCCAGGAAACATATTATTGACAATCCTCACTCGGACCTGGATATTTCCCGGCTCTGCCAGGTCACCGGCTGTGCAAGGGAGACACTGCACAAGGGCTTCAGGGAGCGTTACGGCATGTCACCCGGCCGCTACGTCAGAACCATTCGTCTCAACGGTGCCCGGGCAGAGTTGCTCCAGACCCGACAATACGGCATGGTGGCCGACATTGCCATGAAGTGGGGTTTCTCCCACCTGGGCCGCTTTTCCTGCTATTACCGGCAGCTCTTCGGGGAAAGCCCCCGGGAAACCGCAAACAGGAACGCCGTGAACCCGGCCTGAAAAAATCAACTGTCTCCTCTTATCCATTCCTGCCCTCCTCCCGGCTCATAACGGGCCGCCTCCTGTCACAGCTGAAACACCACGGGGCCCTGTACAGATTTTTTCCGACCCGATGCCCGGTTACCTGCCCCTGCCCCGTCATTATCACCACTGCGCTTTTTCCCCTTCATCCTGCCTGCGTAAGCGCTTCATTAACCACACTCTTGACATGATAACACCCCGGAATGTAGGCGTTTCATGAACACCCTGCTGTGCGTGATCAAGGCCCCAGATAATACCCCTGTATATCTGGGGACTTGAGCGCGTGCAGCAGGGTGTTCATGGAGCGCTTACCTGCCTGCCGGGTACACCAACCTGGACAGCTGTACCACTTTGCCCTGTTTTTCATGGCCATGCACAAAACGGATAGAAAAAGTTCCACTGACGGGATAGTGTTATCTGACAAATTAATTTATTCCTGAACATTCCCGAGAACCGGGTCGTAGTTCCGCACAGGAAAAGTTCAACTCTCTGGAGGAAAAGATGAAAAAAATTGTAAGTGTTGCAACACTTTCGGCCCTGATGCTGGCCGGAACGTCCTGTCTGGCCGCTGACGGTGTATATGTCAAGGGTATTCTCAAGTATGTCATGCCGGCGGATCCGGAAATAGCCTACATGAACCTTGACAGCGATAACGGCTACGGCTGGGGCGGCGCCGTGGGCATGACCTTTAACCAGTTCAGGATCGAGGGTGAAATCACCACCCAGAAAACCGATCTCGATTCCATCGGCATTGCCGGTGACAATGCCAACGTGGGGATAGGCTCGGGCGATGTCAGGATGACGACCTACATGGTCAACGGCTATTTTGATATTCCGGTCAACGATCTCTTTGGTTTTTATGTTACCGCGGGTCTTGGTTACGGAACAACCACGGTTTCCATCCAACAGATCGATGGTGATGACAGTGGGTTTGCCTGGAAAGGCGGCGCAGGAATGTTCTATTCGTTTAACCCCAACATGGCCATGGATCTCGGCTGGGAATATGTGACCATGGACGACGCGGACCTGGATGTGGACGTGAACGACCTCTACACCAACAACATCGTTGCCACGTTCCGCTACACCTTCTAACCAGCATGCCGGCCCCTGATCGCCGGCTGCAACAGACAGGGTAAACAGAATAAGAGCGGACAGGGGAGGGAAGCAATCTCCTCCGTCCCTGTCCTCTGATTTACCGATAGCTCAATTTCCTCCCTGTGCCCGGCTCAGCCCTGCCACTGACCGGGCATTTTTTTCTCTGGATATTTGATATAAGCAACCGCGAACCAGCTACGGTCCAGAATTTTTCTCAATTGCGTTG
>WFRY01000347.1 GCA_015486315.1 Desulfobulbaceae bacterium | reverse complement strand
CGGCATGGGCGTATCGTGTTCCGCCGACCGGAACCTGAAGGCAAAAATCAACAGCAGGGGATTCTGGCTGGAAGAACTGGACTACAATCCCGGCCGTTTGATCCCGGATGCGCTGCGCAATGCAGGGGACAGCAAGGCCGTGACCATAGACCTGACCCAACCCATGAAGGATATCCAGGCCCAGCTCAGCCGCCATCCGGTGGCCACCCGTGTGCGCCTCAGCGGCCCAATCATTGTCGGCAGAGACATTGCCCATGCCAGGTGGAAGGAGCTGTTAAGCAACGGTACCCCCCTGCCCGACTATCTGCTCAACCACCCGGTCTATTACGCAGGCCCGGCCAAGACCCCTCCGGGGATGGCATCAGGCTCCTTTGGTCCGACAACGGCTGGACGCATGGACTCTTATGTGGATCTACTGCAGGAGAAGGGAGGTTCCCTGGTGATGATTGCCAAGGGCAACCGCTCCCAACAGGTCACGGATGCCTGCAAACAGCACGGCGGCTTCTACCTGGGATCCATCGGTGGCCCGGCCGCCCTGCTGGCACAGGAAAACATCAAAAAGGTCGAATGCATCGACTACCCGGAATTAGGCATGGAAGCGGTCTGGAAAATTGAAGTGAAAGATTTCCCTGCCTTCATTCTGGTAGACGATAAGGGCAATGATTTTTTCAGGCAGCCGTGATGACGGAGGCGACAACCATTCGTGATTTTTATAAAATTTATTTAAGCTGCCAATGGATTTATTCATCCCAGAATGAATAATAACCAGCTATAAAAAGGATGCTCTGCTCTGGCAGGAATCTCCTGTTAAAATTTATGCGCTTGAAGATATACAATTTCTGGATAACAATTTATTAGACTTGAATAATCCATCCGAGGAACGATCTAACTTTCAGAATTGAGAAAAATATATGAAAATATGCAGGAAGTATATATCCATTTTGGTAGTCGAACTGTTCATTGTCCTTTTGCTTTCGACAAATGCATTTACAGCAACCACTTTTTATATATTGTCCAATGATTCCAACCAAAAGATGGATTGTGACTTTTTAGAAATTAAAAATAATCAGGCATTATGTACTTCTAACAACCTACTCATTACTTATGACATTGCTCATATAAAGAAAATCGAGGTGGTACGTCAAGGGATATCACAGCATTTCCAGAATTTTACCCAAGAAACAATAAATAGAATAAATGAGTTAAGCTTGGACAAATCAGCTACCCAAAAAATAAGAGAACAGGAAAACAACAAAAAGAAAATATTAGATTTCATTGGAGACTATGCTCAATCTTTATTAAACAATTTCAAGAGCAAAAGTGGTAACCATTCATTAATCACCGTTCTGTTAATATCAGGATTAATAGTCTTCTTAATTGGCAGTGTAAGTTTTCTCATAGCTACATTTCGTGCAGGTATCCTATGGGGACTAAGCTGCATGTTTTTGCCATTTGTTTCATTTATTTTTTTATTCGTACATTGGAAAACAGCATCGAAACCATTTATTATATCAATGATTGGTATTGCAATAATGTTTCTAAGCACAATGTTTTCGCCTACTTCTGGAACAGTTCGAGGTATCTCAAAACTAAATTCAGGTACCAATCATGTTAATAATAAAGTTTTATTCCAGTGTAGTGGTAAAATCTATTGCTCTGAAATGTCATCATGTGCTGAAGCAAAATTTTATCTTCGCAATTGCCCAGGTACTAAAATGGATGGCAACAATGATGGTATTCCATGCGAAAAACAATGGTGCGACAACTAACTGCAAATGCTTATATATCAACTGTTGTTTAATCGGGCAGCCGGGGGTTTTTTCCCCATCCCCCACAACACCCTGCGTGCGGGTCCGCACAGGGAGTTTCATCAAGGTTACCCGGGCCGTAACCGAGCTATGAAAACATGAGACAGGTTCTTCCAATCCACGCCTGAAGACTAATTTTCCAACTGAAAGCAATCCGCACATTCTTGTACAGAGGAAAGCTCCATGAACAGGTTTTTCGCCGTAACATTACTTCTAATTATGTCGCTGTACTTTTCTCACGCGTCGTATGCCCGGAATTCACAGATAACTCTTGAATTCTGCCTTGCCGAAAATACTCCAGCCGACAATTGGGCAAAACATGCTGTTCCTGATACCGATGACATCATCTACGTTTCCCCGACACCTGCGTTGACCGGCTCTGACATCAAGACGGTTTCTTTTATCAAAAACGACAATGGTTATCCGACAATAGAATTTACGTTGACCAATGACGGAAATGAAAAAATGTGGCACACTACATCGGAGAATATCGGAAAACGACTGGTTATCCTGCTTGATGAAAAGGTTGTCTCCGCACCAACGATCAGCTCAGGAATCAAGAACACAGTGGCCGTTTCCGGACGGTTCGACAACGATGACCTGTTGAAGTTCTTTACTGCGATTGTTTTAGTCGATACGTAAGCGCTCCATGAACACCCTGCTGCACACGCTCAAGTCCCCCAATATACAGGGGGTATTATAGGGTGCCTTGATCACGCACAGCAGGGCATTCCTGAAACGCTTACATTCCGAGGTGTTATCATGTCAAGAGTGTAGTTAATGAAGCGCTTACGTCGATATCTCCACAACTATTTGACCTGTCAATGCAAAGGAACAAATCGAAGTCCACGGAGCCGCCGGCGCAGGATTGTTGAAATCAAAGTCGCTGGGCTCTACTCATTAAAAAATACAGAGGAACTGAACTATGAAACCAAGAAAGATTAAAGACAATATTTACTGGATGGGATTTGTGGATTGGGACAGCCGTCTTTTTGACTCGCTGATCCCTCTTCCTGACGGAACAAGTTATAATGCCTTTTTGATTGAGGGGAGCGAAAAGACAGTTTTAATAGACGCGGTTGAATCAAGCCTGTTTTATGAAATTGAGGCCCAGCTTAGTAGTGTTGCCAGACTTGATTATATTATTTCACTGCATGCGGAGCAGGATCACTCAGGGTGTATTCCCCGGATACTCTCTATGTATCCCGAGGCAAAATTGATTACCACCCCCAAAGCAAAGGGGATCCTGATGGATCTGCTCCATATATCCGAGGAATCCATTATTACGGTTCAAGACGGGGAAACCCTCTCGTTAGGTGACAAGACGCTGGAATTCATCTTCACTCCCTGGGTACACTGGCCCGAAACAATGGTCGCCTATCTGAAAGAAGATAAAATATTGTTCAGTTGTGATTTTTTTGGTTCACACATTGCGACCACTGATCTCTTTGTTACCGATGAAGGCCGGGTTTACGAGGCAGCGAAACGCTATTATGCAGAGATCATGATGCCCTTTCGCAAGATCATAAAAAAGAACCTGGAGAAGATCGCGGCCTATGACATTGATCTCATTGCTCCCAGTCATGGGCAGCTTTATCCGAAACCATCATTTATCATCGATGCCCACAAGGACTGGGTCGACGGGCCAGTGAAAAATAAAGTGGTCATACCTTATGTTTCCATGCATCAGAGTACAAAAAAGATGGTGGACTATTTCGTTGCATCACTTGTCGATAAGGGTGTCGGTGTTGAGCAGTTTAACTTAGTGGTTACCGACACGGGGAAACTGGCAATATCCCTTGTTGATGCAGCAACAATAGTCATTGGTACGCCAACAGTGCTTGCCGGTCCTCACCCTGCCGCTGCTCATGCTGCTTTTCTTGCCAACGCATTACGTCCCAAAACCAAATTTTTATCCATCATCGGTTCCTTTGGATGGGGAGGCAGAACTGTGGAGACTTTAGCAGGGATGATTCCTAATCTGAAAGTAGAAGTCCTGGAACCTGTGCTTTTCAAAGGATCGCCTACAGAAGATGCCTTCCAATCTCTGGAAACTCTGGCAGAGACCATTGCTGCAAAGCATAAGGAACTGGGATTAGAATAGTCAGGTAATCTCTATCTAATGCCTGTCCATAAATGAGTCTGTTGATTTAATAGGATTTTCGTTCGAGATCAAGGCATACGAAAAAATT
>WFRY01000346.1 GCA_015486315.1 Desulfobulbaceae bacterium | reverse complement strand
GGTCTTAATTTTCGTATGATAGGTCCTCGAACAGAAAAACGGCAGGAAGATACCAGGAATAGTGCCGCGCATGTTCCTCATGGACCGTATTGTGCCAAGACATACCAAGCAGATCACAAAACAAAATGTGGAAGAACCGTTTTGAGCCATTGTCAAATTGTAGGTGAGGTGGCACATGAGTTAATCAGACGTATTCCATGTCTCCTTTCTTGTGTAGAATCCCCTGAATCATCGGCACTGGTTGCTGCATCTCATGATACGGGCAAGATATGTCCAACCTTTCAGAAAAAAATCCTTTCCAATACCTCTGATTATAAACCTGCTGACTATCCGTGGTTGGCTGATGCCAATCCGTCTCTTGAAAAGAACTGGGGCGGGCATGCCGGTGTCAGTCAGCTTGCTCTTGAAGCTGCCGGAGCTGGTGAATTTATTCCTGAAATAGTCGGCCAACATCATGGATATAGCCCCCCTGTGCAGCTTTACAGGGCAGATGATGAAGTTTTTGGAGGCCCTGCGTGGCAAAAGGAAAGAAACCGGTTTCTGGCAGAACTGCGCTCAGCATTTCATTCCGAATGGCCTGTGATAGACAGTCCCGAGAATGCAAGACTCCTTGCCGGCCTGACATCTGTAGCGGACTGGATAGGTTCCGGAGAACTGTTTGATGACCCAGAGGCTCCCTGGAAGGATGTCATATCCAGGGCGGTTGACATGGCAGGTTTTCTACCTGTCAGGGTAAGGCATGGCCTCAGTTTTTCAGATGTATTTGGGAAAGAGTATGTCCCCTATCCTGTTCAGAAACAGTTCATTGAGGCTGCCAATGCCCCAGGTATTTATGTGCTTGAAGCACCTATGGGCATGGGTAAGACAGAGGCTGCGCTTTTCGCAGCATATCAGCTTATCAGTAGCGGTTTTGCACACGGTATATATTTTGCTCTGCCCACCCAGCTTACTTCCAACCGCATATATCTCAGATTCAGAAAATTCCTGGCCCGCATTTTAGAGGATGACAGCCCTGGTAATAATACCTTGCTTCTGCATGGAAGGGCATGGCTTCAGGCTACTGAGCTTGGCGCTGATGGCGGGCCTGGGAGTTCATGGTTCAATACCCGAAAACGCGGTCTCCTTGCACCTTTCGCTGTGGGAACACTGGATCAGGCACTAATGGCCGCCATGAATGTTAAACACGGATTTGTACGGGCATTTGGTCTGGCAGGCAAGGTGGTAATCCTCGATGAAGTACATTCATACGATGCATATACCGGCACAATCATAGACGCATTGATAGCACTTCTAACAAAATTAAATACCACTGTTTTTATACTGAGCGCGACCCTTACGCTTGAACGCCGAACTGAACTAATATCAACGAAACTTGAGCAAAACACGTTTCCCCTGATAACCGCACAGTATAAGAACGGCAAAACTCTTGAGATACCTGCGGCTGTACCCACAGGTGCCTGCCGACAATTTTACATAACCGTTGAAGAAAATGATCAAAATGCAGTGACAGAGGCGCTTGACCGTGCATGCCTGGGCGAACAGGTATTATGGATAGAAAATACAGTATCCGAGGCGCAGGAGAGATATCTTGATATGGCTGCCCATTGTGCTGAACTTGATATAGAATGCGGTCTTCTCCATTCCAGATTTACCCTGGAAGACCGCAGAAACATTGAACAGCAATGGGTTTCGCTTTATGGCCGCGAGGGGTGGAAGCTGCGCGGGCGCCAGGGGCGCGTCTTGATAGGGACCCAGGTGCTTGAGCAATCACTTGACATTGACGCTGATTTTCTTGTGACCCGTTTCTGTCCTTCAGATATGTTGCTGCAACGCATGGGGCGTGTGTGGAGGCATGCTGATACTCCACGAGCGCAAAGCGCAGAGCCGTCTGTGATGATCCTTGCCCCGGGACTTGACAGAGCGGTAGAGCGGCCTCTGAAGGAATTTGGTCATACCGCCTTTGTTTATGATCCATACATATTGTGCCGCAGCCTGGAAGTATGGAGTGGGTTGGAACATATCAAACTTCCTGCTGAAATTCGTCAGATTATGGATTTGACATATAAGCCACGGAAAGAGAGTGGCAAAATGGAGCAGTGGCTCTATGAGCTTGAAAACGGTACTTCTCATCGTATTGGCCGCAGGGCCTTACGGCAACTGGCGAGAATTACGTTATCAAGAAGTGGCAAGACACTGCCTGAAGCAAAGGCACAGACACGGTATGGCCAGGAGCCACATTGTGAAGTTCTTATGGTGAGCAAGATCAGGATGAACCCTGAGACCCGCGAGACTTCAATAAAACTTCTGAATCATACCCATGTGTCAATTCCCTGGGATAAAACCGCCTTGAGCAGGAAGCAGTGGAGAAAATTGAGCGCAAGGCTTATGACCCAGATAGTGAATGCACGCACGCATGAAGCTCCCTTACCCCTGCCTATGCATATAATGAGAAAACTGTGTATAGGAAACTGCATCTATATTGGTAATCCGGCTATGGAAGAAGCACTGTTGCGGCTTGCTCTTGTTGACATTTCCGGGATGTTAAAAGGATATCAGGGGGCGCCTTTACATGAACGTTACCATTTGATGTATCGTGATGATATTGGTTATAGAACGGTAAAAAATTAGGAATAGGGAAGAAATGAATAATTTTAACCTTGTTGATCATCCCTGGATTCCTGTGGTTGACACAGGGCTCGCAAGCCTCAGGCAGATTTTTGATAATGGGCGATACAGATCCCTGGGAGGAAATCCCGTGCAGAAAATTGCCGTTATGAAATTGCTTCTATCAATAGGTCAGGCTGCAGCTCCTGCGCATGATATGGATGAATGGAAGAGACTTGGAGCAGATGATTTCGCAGATCGGTGCATACACTATCTTGAAAATTTGCATGACCGTTTCTTCCTGTACGGTGAAAAACCATTTCTCCAGATGCCAGCGGTTAAGAAGGCTGCCATGCAGAGTTATGGTGCAGTGAAACCTGATGTTGCAACAGGAAATACTACCCTGCTTCTGGATCTGCAAAGGGAACAGCCTCTTGATGATGCTGAAAAGGCATTACTGCTTGTATGCCTTATGGCATTTGCCCTTGGGGGTAAGAAGGTTGATAACAGTATTGTGCTTACGCCTGGCTACAAGGGGAAGACAAAGTCGGCAAAGCCCGGGCCTGCTGTAGCTTCACGCGGATTGCTTCACAGCTTTGTCCTATGCGACTCCATCGTTAAAACAGTTTGGATCAATCTGATTACGGATGTAGAGATGAAAGAGTATGGCATGATGCCCTTGGGAGTGGGCACACCGCCCTGGGAGAAGATGCCGGTTGGCGAGAGTTGCTATGTTGCCGAAGAACTAAAACAGTCCCTGATTGGCCGCCTTGTACCTGTATGCCGCTTTGTGCTTTTTGAACAGGAGAGCTTTCATTATTCAGAGGGTATCCAGCACATGAATTATCTTGAAGGAATTTATGACCCCACAGTTGCAGCGGATACCAGTAAAAAGAAAATCAAGGTGTTATGGGCTGATCCTGAAAAACGGCCATGGCGCCAACTGCCAGCCCTTCTGAGTTTCATTAAACAGAGCAGGGGAGTTTATGATTGCTTTCAACTCAGGGCTGCCCTGCCAAAGGCCATCTGTTCCGAGCCTTATTTCGGCGTGTGGTCAGGTGGATTGAAAGTCAGCAGCAATGCAGGTGAACAGTATGTGGCCGGTGATGACGATTTTGTTGAGTCAGAGGTGTGGCTGGATGCCAAGTCTGTTGGTGAGGCCTGGTTGAGCCAGTTACAGCACGAAATGGAGGCTCTGGAGGGGATAGCCAGGATAGTTTACGGATGTGTCATGCACTACTATTCAAACCAGAGTGCTGATGGCAGTGGCATTGCTTCACAGGCCAGCGGCACATTCTGGCAGTTATGTGAACCTTTATTTCAATCACTGGTGGATGCGTGCAACACTTCTGGAGATTATACAAAATTGCGTGCATTACGGTCGCGATTTGTGGGTATGGGATTTGATGTGTACGATCGGTTCTGCCCTTCCGATACGGCAAGGCAGCTTGAGGCCTGGGCAATGAACCGCCCCAAATTGGGGAAATATCTTTATCAGGAGGGAGAATGAGCCAGACTGCAGAAAAAAAATACTCAGTATATGACAGAGCAGCACGGTTTGTTGATGATGTTATAGAGAAATGTTCTTGCGACAAAGGATTCGCTGCGCACCTCAGGCGGGCAGACAACCCTGCCACAGAGTATCAGAGCTGGGAAATACTTGCCTATTACGGTGTGGATATAGAAAAGGAATACCAGCGTCTCCCTTTTGCCTCTATTGGCGCCGCCATAGCCAGAGCCAAGGTATCAAAAAACGGTAAGGTTAAACTTGGTAAGGCGCTTGCCAGGTGTTACGAGGATGGAAGCGAAAGCAGTCCTGCGCGGGCAAGGATAAGGAGACTGCTTGCCTGTGAAGAATTATCCGAAGTGTGCCGGGTGCTTCGTTCCGTTTTATCTCTTGTGAACAGCAAAACGGATCAGCCTCTTGATTATATTACGCTGCTGCGGCAATTGCTGAGATTTAACTGGGACAGAAAACGGGTTCAAGTTCAATGGGCACAGGAATTCTATTCCAGAGGAGTTGCCGGGGAGGGGACATGAACAGAAAGGTATATGCGAGCCTGCTCAAGCTGGATCGTTATGCTGTGAAAGCCCTGAGGATAACTGACCCGTATGCCTTGCACAGAGTGGTTTACAGTCTGTTTGAAGATGTTCGCAGTGAGAATGACAAGATTTCAGGCAGGTCCAGCGGGATATTGTATCGTGATGAAGGAGGCGATTTTTTCTATAGGCAGATTCTGATGTTGTCTGACCGTTTGCCTGAATCTGCAGTGAACGGAATGTATGGAGAGGTTATCAGTAAGGATATCCCTGATTCGTTCCTGGAACACAGAAAATACAGTTTCGAAACCGTAGTCAATCCCTGCATACGTAACAATGCTACAGGCAAGCTTGTGCCGGTTAAAGGCCACTCTGCCATTGCAGACTGGTTCTGCAGCCGTGCTGAAACAGGGTGGGGCTTTAAGGTTCACCGCCATAATCTGGAGACTGGCGGTATCGAGGTAATGCGTTTTAAGGGCAAGCATAAACGGCAGATAACGATTCAGAGGGCCAGCCTTAAAGGGGTACTGGAGGTAACAGATGGGCGACAGTTCAGCAGTAGTTTCTGCCAGGGGATTGGACGAGGCAGGGCATTTGGGTGCGGCCTTCTGAAAATAGTGCCTCTCTCCTGATATTTTTGCCTGTATGTTTTTATAAAGTTTCATTTTGTTAAAGGTGCTTTTCCCATAAAAAAGTACCATAGATGAGGAAAAAGTTATGTCAGAAAGTCTTAAAAATCTGCGTATTGAATACCACATCCTGCAGTCATTCCCTGTGACGTGTTTGAACCGGGATGATGTCGGCGCTCCTAAAACAGCAGTAGTGGGAGGGGTTACAAGGGCAAGGGTTAGCTCCCAGTGCTGGAAGCGTCAGGTGCGGCTTGAACTGGCCGAATTTGGCGTAAAACTTGGAATAAGGACCAAAAAGGTCGCCCAACTTGTTGAAGATCAGTGTATCAAACTCGGTGCTGAAGAAAATGCCGCACAGGAATGCGCTGAAAAACTGGCCGGGTTCATAAGTGATGATACTCTACTGTTTATGAGTGAAACCGAAGCTGAGGCAATTGCAAAATATGCGGAGGGAAAAGAATTTGCCCCTGACAAGTTAAAAGAAAAAGAAATGGTCAAAGCCTTGAAAAAAGTATCTAACAAGGCACTGAATGCACTGGACATAGCCCTGTTTGGCCGCATGGTGGCGAAGGCTGCTGACCTCAACATCGAGGCTGCATGCTCCTTTTCCCATGCCATTTCCACCCACAGGGTTAGTAATGAGATCGAGTTTTTCACTGCCCTTGATGATATGCAGGATGAACCAGGATCGGCTCACATGGGCAGCCTTGAATTTAATTCTGCTACATATTACCGATATATCAGTCTTGACCTGGGACAGCTTGCTCAAACATTAGAGGTGGAAAATATAGGGCAGGCAGTGTCCCTTTTTACCAAGGCCCTGTATGTGGCCATCCCATCGGCAAGGCAAACTACCCAGTCAGGGGCAAGTCCATGGGAATATGCCAAAGTACTCATAAGAGAAGGGCAGAGGCTCCAGGTTCCTTTTGAAACACCTGTAAGACATAAGGCTGGAGGTTATCTTGCACCCAGCATAGAAGAGTTGACATCGTATATCTCTAAAAAGGAGAAACTGTCCGGCTCTCTGTTTGGCAAAGTTGCTGAATACGAATGGGGCGAAAATGAAGATTATTCCATTGATGATCTTGTTGCGGACCTTCAAACAAAGGTAAAGGAACTTGCAGATGCCTGATCCTTATATCCTGTTGTGGCTGGAAGCTCCTTTACAGTCATGGGGGCATGATTCCAGATTCGGACGCAGGGATACCCTTCCTTTTCCAACCAAATCTGGTGTTCTTGGCCTGCTGTGTTGTGCCCTTGGGGCTGGTGGAAAACAGCGTAAACTCCTGGCTGAATTTGCTGAACTTGATATGCAGATTGCAGCTTATGCACGTGCAGACAATGTTAAGGGTTCCGCCAGGCATTTACCCCTGCTACGTGATTTTCACATGGTTGGAAGCGGCTATGACGCCAAAGATCCCTGGCAGATCCTGCTGATTCCTAAAACGAGCCAGGGTAAAAAAGCCGTTGGCGGTGGCACAAAATTGACATATCGTTTTTACATACAGGATATGGCCTTTGCTGTAATGCTGCAGGTCCCTGAGAAACGAGCTGAGGAGTTATGTGATTATTTACGTAATCCGGTTTGGGATATTTATCTTGGGCGCAAAACCTGTGTGCCCACTGAATTTGTTTTTCAGGGCCTATTCAGCAATGCTGAGGAAACTCGTGAAAAGGCTCAGGAGTTAGCTGAACAGAAACATAGGACAGGAATTTTCATTGTGTTGCAGGGTGAACATGCAGGAGAAGTATATTCAGTAAATGATGTTCCGTTGCAGTTCGGGTCTGTGAAGCGATACCGTGACCGGATGATCACAGTACAGGACTGGCCGGTTTGATCCCATGTCAGAGAAAAAACGCCTTTTTGTCAAGATAACTCGTGAGTCCTTACCGAGGGTTAAAGATAAATATCCATTTTTGTACCTCGAGAGGGGCAGACTGGAAATTGATGACAGCAGCCTCAAGTGGATTGACTCTGAATGCAATGTGGTACGGCTGCCAGTAGCTACTATAAATACGTTGCTGCTTGGGCCTGGCACTGCCATTACTCATGAGGCTGTTAAAACTGCCGCTGCTGCCAACTGTTCGATTTGCTGGGTTGGGGAAGACAGCCTGCTGTTTTATGCTGCAGGCTTTACACCTACATCAACAACACGCAACATGCTGAATCAAATGCGCCTTGCTGCGGACAAAAAGAAAGCGTTGAAAGTGGCCCGCAAGATGTTCGCCTATCGGTTTCCTGATGCAGACCTGAAAGGGAAAACTCTCAAAGAGATGATGGGCATGGAAGGGCACAGGGTAAGGTCTATCTATAAGCAAAAGGCAGAGGAATATGGGGTGGGCTGGAAAGGACGCAGATTTACCCCAGGAAAGTTTGAGTTGAGTGATGTCACAAATCAGGTACTTACAGCATGTAATACCGCACTATACGGAATACTCTGTTCCGCTATTCACAGCATGGGATATTCTCCCCATATAGGTTTTATCCATTCAGGCAGCCCTTTGCCGTTTGTGTATGATCTTGCTGACCTGTATAAGGAACACCTGTGCATAGACCTGGCTTTTTCCCTCACACGGGAGATGGCCGGAGTGTACAGGAGTACTATGGTTTCAAATGCTTTTCGTGAAAGGGTAATTTCCATGAACATTCTCGACCTTGTGACAAATGACATTGATAAACTGATAGGCAGAAAAAGTGCTGGTCGTAATAGCAAATAATCTTCCTCCAGCGGTAAGAGGACGTATGAAGTTATGGTTTGTAGAAGCAAAGGCAAATGTCTTTGTGTCTGGTATTAAGGATGCCGTTGCCACAACAGTTATTGAATATCTTTATAAACACTGTCCCGAGGAATCCGGAGTCATTATTTTCAGATCATTACCCAAACCGCCGGGATATGAAATACGTATTATTGGAGCGCCAACCAAAGAATTGACATCTATTTCCGGCCTTCAACTGGTTATAGAAAAAAGATTGGATAAAAAATAATACTTTATCTGGTGGTCTTGCACGGCTCTTTGACAAGATGTTGCTTTCTTCCCCACGCCCGTGGGGGTGTTTCTTGAGAATAAGCCCCCGCCGTTGTTCAAAATCATTCTTCCCCACGCCCGTGGGGGTGTTTCTACCATCCTCAAGCAGACTGACCACCCTGTATG
>WFRY01000345.1 GCA_015486315.1 Desulfobulbaceae bacterium | reverse complement strand
CCCTTGTGGCGAAGGCGGGCTATCTGCTGATTTCCTTCAAAGCTTCGGCTCGGCAGGCCATAAAAGGAAAAGAACATATCCATTTCATTCGCTTTGAGTGCAGCGAAAAGAGAAGGCTGCCGCAAGTGGCATATCGGATATCGGATGGTTCGTTTTTCTTTTTGTAGCAGGGAGTTACGGCGATCTTTATCTCGACAGCCTCACCCTACTATTAGCCCGTTTTGGGGAAATTGGGGTTAATTCTCTTATTTTTCCGTCTCCTTTCTCTGTTTTCTCAGATCTCACTTTCGGACCTCGTCCGGTTCTATCCATTTTTTCTTGCCGCCTTTGCTCTCCGAGTCCCTCCGCAGACTGCTCCACAACCTTGGCGATTCCGTCAAAAAATTCATTGATACCTTTAGTAAAAACTCCTGCTTATCCATTCTCTGCCCCATACCTACCGAAGAGACAGAGAAAGTATCGGTAAAAAATGTGTTCATCCAGTTTTCTACAGTTTCTTGCTGAGAGTTACTTACCGGGAGATCTGGTGCTCTGTCGGAATTTCATGGATTTTTTTGCGCTATACATAGCATATGTTATATAACACACGATAAATTCAGATACGGTTGAGCGATTTGACTGAAATAATCAAAGGATGTAAATGAACAAAGAAGCAAAGAACTTTCCAAAACGTGTGAAGGAAGTCCGGCGACAACTGGGACTATCCCAGGAGGAATTGGCCCATGAACTGGGCGTGAGCTTTGCAACGGTCAACCGCTGGGAAAACGGCAGGACAAGTCCGTCAAAGCTGGCAAAAGCTTCTTTTAGGAATTTTTGCTCCGAGATGGCAAGCCAGGGAAAGTTGAGCCATGACTAAGTCTGAGGCACAAACCCGTTCTGAAATAATTGATAAACAGCTGGCCACGGCCGGATGGAATGTCCAGGATCCAACTCAGGTGGTTGAGGAGTTTGATATTCTGACGAAGCTTCCTGAAGGTGTCGCTGAGCCACAGACGCCATACCAAGGGCACCAGTTCAGCGATTATGTACTGCTGGGCAAAGATGGAAAGCCGTTAGCCGTGGTTGAGGCTAAGAAAACCAGCAAAGATGCTACCATTGGCAGAGAGCAGGCCAAGCAGTACTGTTACAACATTCAGAAACAGCTCGGTTGTGAATTACCATTCTGCTTTTACACTAACGGCCTGGAAACCTATTTCTGGGATTTGGAGAACTATCCGCCGCGCAAGATATCGGGATTCCCAACCCGTGATGATCTGGAACGGTTCCAGTATATCCGTCGCAACCGCAAACCGCTGACCCAGGAACTGATAAACACCGCCATTGCTGGACGCGACTATCAGATTCGGGCTATCCGGGCTGTCCTGGAGGGTATCGAGCAGAAGAAACGCAGTTTTCTGCTGGTGATGGCCACCGGTACAGGAAAAACCCGTACCTGCATCGCTATGGTGGATGCGTTGATGCGCGCCGGTCACGCGGAGAAAATACTTTTTCTGGTTGATCGCATAGCCCTTCGGGAACAGGCTCTGGCTGCCTTTAAAGAACACTTGCCAAATGAGCCCCGCTGGCCCAACTATGGTGAAAAGATCATTGCTAAAGATCGTCGTATTTATGTTTCAACCTATCCCTCCATGCTCAATATCATCCGGGATGACGCTCAGAACCTATCGCCTCATTTTTTTGACTTCATCGTCATTGATGAGAGCCATCGCTCCATTTATAACACCTATGGGGAAATCCTCGACTACTTCAAGACCATCACCCTGGGCCTGACAGCAACCCCCACTGACATCATCGACCACAACACCTTTCAACTCTTTCACTGTGAGGACGGGCTCCCCACTTTTGCCTACACCTTTGAGGAGGCCGTGGGCAATGTGCCGCCTTACCTGTGCAATTTTCAGGTAATGAAAATTCAAACCCGCTTCCAGATGGAGGGAATCAGCAAACGCACCATCACCCTTGAAGACCAGAAAAAACTCCTGCTGGAAGGCAAGGAGATAGAAGAGATCAACTTCGAAGGCTCACAACTGGAAAAGCAGGTTATCAATAAAGGAACCAACGCCCTGATTGTCAGGGAATTCATGGAAGAATGTATCAAAGATGCAAACGGTGTATTGCCGGGTAAGACCATATTTTTCTGTTCTTCCAAGGCCCACGCCCGGCGCATTGAGGAAATCTTTGACAAACTCTACCCGCAATATAAAGGCGAATTGGCCAAGGTACTGGTGTCGGATGATCCCCGTGTTTACGGTAAAGGGGGCCTTCTTGATCAGTTCACCAACAACGACATGCCCCGGATTGCCATCAGTGTGGACATGCTCGATACGGGGATTGATATTCGTGAACTCGTCAACCTCGTCTTTGCCAAGCCGGTATACTCCTACACCAAATTCTGGCAGATGATCGGGCGCGGTACCCGTTTGTTGGAGGCAGACAAGGCAAAACCCTGGTGTACAGAAAAAGATATCTTTCTGATTCTGGACTGCTGGGACAATTTTGATTATTTCAAACTCCAGCCCAAGGGCAAAGAGCTAAAACCACAAATCCCGCTCCCTGTTCGCCTGGTTGGCCTGCGTCTTGACAAAATCGAAAAGGCCAATGACCACGGCCAGCAGGAGATTGCCGACCGGGAAATAGTCAAGCTGCGCAAGCAGGTTGCCAACCTCCCGAAAAATTCGGTTGTCATCAAAGAAGCCGCAACAGCACTCAACCGGCTGGAGGAAGAAAATTTCTGGATAAGTCTGAACCACCAAAAACTGGAGTTTCTCCGTTCGGAGATTAAACCTCTGTTTCGCACAATATCCGAGGCTGATTTCAAGGCCATGCGCTTTGAACGGGATTTGCTCGAATATTCACAGGCCAAACTGAATAAAGAGAAGGAAAAGGCCGAAACCATCAGGGATGGAATCGTTGAACAGATCAGTGAGCTACCTCTGAGCATTCCTTTTGTCAAGAAAGAAGAAGAGCTGATTCGGGCTTCTCAATCCAATCTTTACTGGGCACAAAACGATCCCATTGAAATGGAAGATGCCCTTGATGAATTGGCTATCCGACTTGGCCCGCTGATGAAGTTTCGCGAGCAGGCAGCCGGCCCCGGCCCGGTCGAACTTGACCTGACAGACAAGCTGCACAACAAGGAGTGGGTTGAGTTCGGGCCCGAACGCGAGTCGGTCAGTATCAGCCGCTATCGGGAGATGGTCGAAGCCCTGATTGCGGACTTGACTGAGCGCAATCCCATACTTGCAAAAATCAGGAACGCCGAGGATATCACTCCGGCCGAGGCCGACGAACTTGCCGAGCTGCTTCACGCCGAACATCCACATATCACCGAGGATCTGCTGCGTCAGGTTTATAAAAACCGCAAGGCAAGTTTCATACAGTTTATCCGCCATATTCTCGGTATCGAGATCCTGAAGAGTTTTCCGGAAACGGTCGGTGAGGCATTCGAGCAGTTCATTCAGGAACACAACAACCTCAACAGCCGCCAGTTGGAGTTTCTAAACCTGCTCAAAACCTTCATTATTGAACGAGAGAAGGTAGAGAAAAAAGATCTGATCAACAGTCCATTTACCGTCATCCATCCCCAGGGGATTCGCGGGGTATTCAGCCCGGCGGAGATTAAGGAAATCCTGCAACTTACAGAAAGACTGGCCGCCTGATGAATTTGAACCACGAAAAACACGAAAGGCACGAAAAAATTCTTTTTAAAGATGAGTGTTATGAAATCCAGGGTGCTGTTTTTGATGTTTATCGGGAGATGGGCTTCGGATTTCTGGAAGCTGTATATCAGGAATGTCTTGAGAAAGAACTGAGCAGGCGAGGCATTCCCTTTGTGGCGCAGCAGGTGATCAAGCTGATGTATAAGGGTGAGCCACTACAGCAAACTTATAAGCCGGACTTTATATGCTTCGGGAAAATCATCCTTGAATTGAAAGCAGTCAAAGAGATCGCTCCTGAGCATAGAGCTCAAGTCATTAACTATCTGAAGGCAACCGGCATAAAGCTGTGCCTGCTGATCAATTTCGCCACCTATCCGAAAGCCACAATAACCAGACTGGCGCTTTAGCCTGCTCGTGTGTTTCGTGCCTTTGGTGGTTAACAAAGGAAAAGAACATGTTGCAAAACAACCCGGAACTCAAAAGCAAGATTGACCAGCTCTGGAATAAATTCTGGAGTGGTGGCATCTCCAACCCGCTCACTGCCATTGAGCAGATCACCTATCTGCTGTTCATGAAACGCCTCGACGAACTGGATCAGAAAAAACAGGCCGATGCCGAGTTTACCGGCGAGCTCTATACCTCAAAATTTGCAGGCCAATGGATTCCGCCAGAATATCGCGGCAAAGATGATGAGCAGAATTATGCCATTGAAAGAAAGACCCTGCGCTGGAGCGAATTCAAGCGGATGCAGGCCGAAGAGATGCTTCAACACGTGCAGGGTAAGGTCTTTCCCTTTCTCAAGGACATGAACGGGGCAGAGTCCAACTTCAGCCATCACATGAAAAACGCTGTGTTCATCATCCCCAAGCCATCGTTGATGGTGGAGGCGGTCAAGACCATTGATGAGATCTTCGAGATCATGGAGAAAGACTCCCAGGAAAAGGGGCAGGCCTTTCAGGATATCCAGGGCGATGTCTATGAAATGCTGCTGGCAGAAATTGCCACTGCTGGCAAAAATGGCCAGTTCCGCACTCCGCGCCACATCATCAAGCTGATGGCCGAGCTGGTGCAGCCCCAACTGGGCCATAAAACGGCTGATCCCGCCTGCGGCACCGGTGGCTTTCTGCTCGGCGCTTACCAGTACATAGTGACGCAACTGGCGCTCAGGGCCGGGGCAAAGGATTTGAAACCTGATGAAGACGGGTTTGTCCGCACCTCGGTGGCGGCGGCTCTTACCGAAGATGCTCAGAACATTTTGCAAAACACCCTGCGCGGCTATGACATTGACAGCACCATGGTACGCCTTGGACTCATGAACTTGATGATGCACGGCATTGACGAGCCGCAGATTGATTACAAGGACACCCTGAGCAAAAGCTATAACGAAGAGGCCACCTATGACATCGTGATGGCCAATCCTCCCTTTACCGGCAGCATCGACAAGGGCGACATCAACGAAAACCTGCAACTCTCCACCACCAAGACCGAGCTGCTCTTTGTGGAGAATATCTACCGCCTGTTGAAAAAGGGTGGAACGGCCTGCGTCATTGTGCCCCAAGGCGTTTTGTTCGGCTCCGGCAAGGCATTTAAACAGTTGCGCAAAACCCTGGTGGAACGCTGCGACCTCAAGGCGGTTATTACCATGCCCAGCGGTGTGTTCAAACCCTATGCCGGGGTCAGCACTGCCATTCTGCTCTTCACCAAGGTCTGGGGGCCGAAAGACAAGGTCAGCCAACCTGCCACGGATCATGTCTGGTTTTACGAGATGCAGTCTGACGGCTACTCCCTGGATGACAAACGTACCAAGCTGGAAGGCTATGGCGACCTGCAGGATATTGTTGAAAAATTCCGCGCCCGCAACCCTGAAGCCGATACCGACCGCAAACAGAAATGCTTTGTGGTTCCCCACAGTGAAATTGAGGACGAGGGCTATGACCTCTCGTTCAGCCGCTACAAGGAGGATGTGTTTGAAGAGGTGGAGTATGAAGCGCCGGGGGTGATTCTGGACAAGCTGCTCAAGGCTGAGGTGGGGGATGTTGACGCTGATACTTTGGCAAAGGTTGAGAACGGCATTGTCAAGGAGTTGCTGGAGCTGCGGGAGATGATTGGATGAAAAAGGTCACCGTTCATTCAATTGCATCTGTGTCAGCTGGCCAAGGTGCACCAAAGAAAAATGAGTTTTCCGAGCAAGGAATTCCCTTTATCCGTGCTGGCAGTCTTGAGGATTTGCTGGCAGGAAAAAGTGAAGCTGATTTTGAACTTGTATCAGAGGAGACCGCAAAAAAACGAAAGCTGAAATTATACCCCAAAGGTTCAATACTGTTTGCAAAGAGTGGCGTGTCTGCAACCAAGGGTAGAATCTATGTTCTGCAAAATCCTGCTTATGTAGTCAGCCATTTGGCTATTTTGATACCAAACGACAAGATTCATGGAGAATATCTCCGGCTAGTACTAAATCAATTCCCCCCTTCGAGACTAATCAAAGATCCAGCCTATCCAGCAATAAGTCTTGCGGAGATAAAAAAATACAAGATTCCAGTTCCTGAAGAACTCGACGACCAAAAACGCATTGCCCATTTGCTGGGCAAGGTTGAAGGGCTGATCGCCCGGCGCAAACAACACCTGCAACAACTGGATGAACTGCTCAAAAGCGTCTTTTTGGAGATGTTCGGCGATCCAGTGCGGAATGAGAAGGGGTGGGAAACAAACAAACTTGGTGAAATAGCTTTAATAGAACGTGGCCGCTTTTCGCCTCGCCCCAGAAATGATCCAAAATATTACAACGGTGCGCATCCGTTTATTCAAACGGGTGACATTAGTCGATCGAACGGAAGGTTAAAAAATTATACACAAACTCTGAACGATCTCGGCATCAAAGTGAGTAAAGAGTTCAAGGTCGGCACAATCGTAATTGCAATTGTTGGGGCAACGATTGGTGAAACAGCCATTCTTGAAATTCCAACATACGCACCTGACTCAGTAATTGGCATTACTCCCAAAACACAGGATATGGGGGAAGAGTCAATTTTTATTGAGCACATACTACGCTTCTGGAAACCTGTTCTCAGAGCAAAAGCACCTGAAGCCGCAAGGGCAAACATTAATATAGAAACATTGCGTCCTCTACCAATCATAAGACCATCACATGATGATATCGTAAAGTTTTCTATAACCTCAACCAAACTCGAAGACATCAAAACCCTTTACAAGCAAAGCCTCGCCGAGCTTGAAAATCTCTATGGCGCATTGAGTCAGAAGGCATTCAAGGATGAGCTTGACTTGTCGCGGATACCGCTGGTTATAAAAGAACAAGACGAACAACAGGAAGATGAAAGTGGCGTTAAGGCTGAAGAAATGACGGATGAAAAAGCAAAGGCTGTTGAATTGTCCACCCCGGATGATCTAGCGGACTTAGCCAATGTAAATAAGCGCCAGTCCTTGATTGAAAACTGGCTGGCCAGCTATCTTGAGCAGCTGGACGGCAAAGCATTCAATATCGGGCAGTTTATGCAACTGGCACAGCTGAAACTGGATGAACTGATTGAGGATGAACCGCCGGAGCTGGGCGTGGATGAATATGACTGGATTAAGGAGCGGGTATTCCAGTTGCTGGAAAACGGTCAAATGAAGCAGGCCTATGATGACGCTAAAAATCGCGTACAGCTCTCAATAAACGGGCAACAAGAATGAGCCATCTCCTCTCTCTCCTTTTTTCGTGCCTTTCGTGTTTTTCGTGGTAAACAAATGAAACTTCTCCGCCTCAAAATCACCAACCCCAATGGATTCCGCAGCCTGCAAGCAGGTTTTGAGCACCATTTCCGTACAGAGTGGTCGTTGCAACAGGACGATGGTTTTGCCCCCTTTGTCTGTGCCGGTCCAAATGGCAGTGGAAAATCCAATCTGCTGGAGGTCTTGGCGGCGATCTTTTTTCAACTGGAAGTGTTACGGGTGCGCCGCAGTTTTCTGCCGGAGAGTTTTCTTTTTGATGAAGAAGACAACCCACACGGCTTTAAAGACGGTGATGGCAGTCCCAACGGTTTTGAACTGGAATATCTGATCCGGGTGCCAGGTGAATTTCGAAAACCTGAGTCACCCGAATTTGCCAAAGTCAAAATCATTAAAGAGATCGGGCGGTCTCCCCAGCTGACCTGGCTCAATCAGGCCGATTTCAAATCTGATAATCCCGATGCCATTTCCGAACGGGAGCGGGATTTTCTCCTGCCCCGGTATGTGCTGGGCTACTCATCCGGTGAAAACGAAATCCTGAGCCTGCCTTTCTTCAAGATGCGTTTTATCCAGTTTGATGAATACTGGCATGCGCTTAAGAACCAACTTTCCTATCCGGGCAGGCCGGAAACCCGGCTGGCCTATCTGGACAGCGGTTTCAGTCAGGCTATTCTGCTCTGTAATTTGCTGTTTCAGGATGATGACACCCTGAAACCATTCCGCCAGGATGTGGGAATTGAGAAACTGAAAGAATTCCGTATTATCATCAAACGCAGCATCGATGTTTCCGCAGAGGTGGCTGAGGGTTTTGGCACCGATAATCCAGCACTGAGCAGGGAGGCGGAAACCGGAATTTACCGTGTCAACCTGATGAAACTGCTTGAAGCGGACAAGAGTTCCGCTGACAATTTCGATCCCATTGTCACCCGACTGAAACGCTGTGCCACCTGCTCCTTTGATGATGAATCCACCGACACGCTTTATCTCGACTATTTTGTCGATGAGGTAACGAAAGAGGCGTTCAGGGAAAATTTTGACCAATCTCCCGTTGTCCTCTTTCAGGCCCTTCAGGTGCTCCTGACCCTCAATCTTTACTCGGTTAGCGATGTCCTGAAGAGTGAGCTGTACCATTCCGACAGCCTGTATGTAACCGAAACGGTTCCAACCCTGGCCTCGGATCAGCGAATAATGCGCATCAAAAATTTCTGGATCAGGAAAACGGACACGGAAACGCCTGTTCTGCTGAAATCCCTTTCCGATGGCGAACATCAGCTCTTGCACAGCCTAGGTCTGTGTTTGCTGTTCAAAAACACCAACAGCCTGTTTCTGCTCGATGAGCCGGAAACCCATTTTAATCCCGACTGGCGTTCAAACTTTGTCACCCGTCTGCACCAATGTTTCAAAGGCTCGGATGACAGTCACGAAATGCTGGTTACCACCCATACGCCGTTTCTTATTTCCGACAGTAAACCCGACAAGGTGCTGGTGTTCAAAAAGGCGGATGGCGTTGTGACGGTCACCACGCCTGAATACAACACCCTGGGAGCCTCCATCAACAAGATCACCATGAACACTTTCGGCAAACGTGAAACCATTGGCGGTCATGCCCAGTCAATTCTTGAGGATCTGCGCAGGCGTTTCGAGACCGGGGAAGATAAAGAAAAACTCATTGAAGAAATCAACCGGAAACTGGGCGATTCGGTGGAAAAGGTTCTGCTGATTAAAACCATTATGGACAGTATGGAGGCTCAGGACTGATGCTGTTTCCGTATCAATACGTTCCCCATAAGATGGAGAAGATGCAAAATTTTATTAACTTCATCTTCTATCAGGTGTGGTGTCGTGCTCCGAAGTGTGGCGCTTTCAACCTGGACCTTTTTGATGCCAATCCGGGCCTCAAAGAGGTGATGACAGCGTTTTTTTATAGCGATACCAGGGGTGGGGACTTCTTCTATGGCAGTGTCGAACGAATCTATGATCTCTTTGCTCAATTGACTCGGCCAGAAATTGCCCAGTTAAAGCGATGGTATCAGGCCAATAACGATATCAAGGGGGTTTGCGCCAATGATCCGGCTCTACTCATTGCCCGCTATGCTGATGTTCTGGCTGCACATCCAGAATTGGGCAAAGAACTCGCAGCCTTCTTCAAGGGATTGTATTCGAGTGAGCTTCTGGGCCTTAAGGCGCTTAAAGAAAAGATTGGCGATATCAATGATCACTATAAAAAATTTATGCGGGTCAATACCGTAGGCAAATGTCCATTTTGCGGCATCACGGATATCCATGGGATTTATCACACAAAACGGGAAGCCTACGACCACTATCTTCCCAAGGCGCTCTACCCGTTCAACTCAATCAATTTTCACAACCTCGTTCCAACATGTCATTACTGTAACAGCAGCTATAAAATCAGTAAGGACACCGCATTCACTCCCAATGACCCGGCAGGAGGCATGCACCGCCGGAAAGTTTTTTATCCCTATGCCAATCCCGGCCATAAGATTGAAATTGAGATCAGGCTCAAGAAATCGGATATAGATCATCTCGAGCCAGATGATCTTGATATTGAATTCGGTCCGGAAACGCTGAACGAAGAGATCGAAACCTGGAAAGACATATACGGCATTGAAGAGCGCTACAAAGCCAAATGTTGCGGTGAAAGCGATGGAAAATACTGGGTGGCACAGGTGCTTGATGAATGGCATGAAGATGGACGGACTCCTGCTGATTATCTGGCAACGTTGACCAGACAGACAGACAAGTACCCTTTTGCAGACAGCAACTTTCTGAAAACAGCTTTCCTTGAGGGATGCATGCGTCTCGGTCTTTTTAACGTAGTAGCGGAGGAAGCTTGATGTTGGAGAACTCCTATGAGTGATAAGAAAAACCAACTGATCAGAAATTCCACTGCAGAATTCCTTATTTTCACCGGCCAGGCGGGGGAACAGTCCATCGAAGCACGGTATGAAGATGAGACCATCTGGCTGTCCCAAAAGCTGATGGCGGAACTTTTCGGTGTAAGCATTCCAACCATTAATGAGCACCTGAAGAATATTTTTGCCAGCGGCGAATTGGCGCCGGATTCAGTTATTAGGAAATTCCGAATAACTGCCTCGGATGGCAAGACTTACACAGCCAAACATTACAATCTCGACGCAATCATCTCCGTGGGCTACCGGGTCAATTCAGTACGGGCCACCCAGTTCCGCCAGTGGGCCACCCAGGTCTTGCGGGAGTTTGCCATCAAGGGCTATGTGCTTGACAGAAAGCGCATGGAAAACGGCGCGTTTCTTGGTGAAGACTATTTTGAGCGATTACTGGAAGAAATCCGGGAAATTCGCCTCAGCGAACGCCGTTTTTATCAGAAAATCACCGATATCTATGCAACCGCCGTCGATTACAATAAAGATGCGCCGACTACCCGTGAATTCTTCGCCAAGGTACAGAATAAACTTCACTATGCTATCCACGGACAAACTGCGGCAGAGTTGATCGTAAACAGGGCCGACAGCAAGAAACCAAACATGGGGCTGACCACATGGGAAAAGTCGCCGGACGGCAAGATTCTTAAGGCGGATACTGTCATCGCCAAGAATTATTTGACCAAAGAAGAACTCGAAGCTCTGGGAAGAATAGTCAACTCGTTTCTTGATCTTGCCGAAGATATGGCTCGGCGTAAAATTCCCATGACTATGGAGGATTGGGCCAAGCGGCTGGACATGTTCCTGGAACTCAGCAGTCGGGATATTCTGCAAAATGCAGGCAAGGTCTCGGCAGAAATAGCCAAACAGCATGCCGAAAGTGAATTCGAAAAATTTCGTATTGTGCAGGACAGGTTGTTTGAGAGTGACTTTGATCGGGTGATCAAACAATTGGAACAGAAAGATGAAGAATCTGAATAAGGGTTTTCAGACTCGGGTTATGACAACACCGCGTTTGATATGGCAGAAGGAATCGAACTCGCGTTCATTCTCTGTTTGGGGGAAATGTGGAGAAAAGCATTTCCCGCACAGGGACTCGGAGAACGGCACTTGGAAACTCTCAAAGCATTGTAAATAAAGGGCTTTTGATGTGTTAGTGCTGGGGAGGCTGGATTCCCGGAAGGCAGCGCCGAAGCCATTTGGGCGAAGGCGGGTCTATCGCGCCGAAGCTGTAAAGCGAAGTCGGATGAAATTCTATTACGTATACATTCTGGAATCCTTATCCAATCCCTCACGTTATTACACTGGTTTTACAACCAACCTCGAATCCCGCTTGAAATCACACAATAACGGCCAAGTTTCACACACCTCAAAGTACAGACCATGGCGTATCAAAACAGCCATCGCATTCACTGACCGCGAAAAGGCCCTGCAATTTGAAAAGTATCTTAAAAGCCCTTCAGGACGT
>WFRY01000344.1 GCA_015486315.1 Desulfobulbaceae bacterium | reverse complement strand
GAGATGTGTATAAGAGACAGGAAGAAAAAAGAAAATACACCTGCAGGTGGCGGATGTCCGTCTGCCCAGATTAAAACCATGCAGCCGATTACCCCCTGCCAGGCCGCCAATGAGCCGACCTCACAGCAGGGAAGTGCCCTCAGTCACTGGCCGGTTCAGATCCGCCTGATTCCGCCGGCCGCACCGTTTCTGGAAAACTGCGATCTGCTGATTGCAGCAGACTGCTGCGCCGTGTCCTACGCTGGACTGCAGCAGGATTTCATCCAGGGCCGGGTGGTGATGATGGGGTGTCCCAAGTTTGATGACCAGCAGATGTATGTGGACCGCTTTACTGAACTGTTCAAGACCAGAAAGCTGAACTCGGTCACCATCCTGATAATGGAGGTCCCCTGCTGCTCGTCCATGCTGCAGATTGTCAAAAAGGCGTATGACGATGCCGGGGCAGAGGTACAGATCCGCCAGGTGGTTATCTCCACCCAGGGGCAGGTTTTAAACGACCAGGCCTGGTAAATCTGCCATGTTTCTTCATGCAGGGATAACCAACGGCTATCCCTGCATTTGTATCTCAGGCTGTACAGCCCGGCATGCGAGGATAATGATAATCCGGCATCCCAAAACATCCTGCACCCCCGCGTTGACAGGCATATCAAGCTCCTCCTGCACAAACCAGTGCTCCTGCTGACCGGTAAAGGCATCTTTCTTTGGATCTCATAGTCAACAACCTGCGTATTGCCATTGAAGACGATGGGCATGATGCATACATCAAAGCTGCTGCCCAGAAAATGGGAACAGCAGCAGAAAATATTTCCCTTAAAAAAATTCTCAGCAAAGAGCTTAACCTTAAAAATCCCAGCCGGTTTTTTTATATACTCTCAGTCGTTGTTTGCCTGGATGACAAGATAGAGAAGCCGGATACATTTGCTGCATACACCCCTCCTCCGCCCATACTCAGAACACAGCCGGCGACTGCAGAGAGACCGATAATCGTTGGTTTCGGCCCGGCCGGGATGTTTGCCGCCCTTGAACTCATTGACAGCGGGTACAGGCCTCTCATCTTCGAACGTGGAAAGCCCATACACGAGCGCACTGTTGATGTACATCGTTTTATTCAACAGCGACAACTCAACCCTGAATCCAATATCCAGTTTGGTGAAGGCGGGGCCGGGTCATATTCCGATGGCAAGCTGTTTTCCCGGAGAAACAACAACAGCGGTTTTATTCAACGGGTCTTACAGACTTTTGTCAAATTCGGCGCTCCGGCCGAGATTGAATATATCAGCAAGCCTCATCTTGGAACCGACGTGCTGCGCAGAATAGTCCGCAACATGCGCATCTACATACTGGAGCGGGGCGGAAATATTTTTTACAACGCGCAGATGACGGATCTCCTGATATCCAAAGGACAGGCCCGGGGTATCAGAATAAACAATGATCAAGAATACCTGTCATCGAACATCTATCTTGCACTTGGCCACTCCGCCCGTGAAACCTTTGCCCTGCTGCAGAAAAGAGGCGTTGCCCTGGAACAGCGGCCGATTTCCGTGGGTGTGCGCGTGGAGCATCCAGTGGAGATCATCAACCTGATGCGATATGGCAGGAAATACCAGAATTTTCCGGGGTTAGGTGCTGCCGCTTATTCCCTCAACTATACCGATAAAAAGATAAAAAAGGGTGTCTATACGTTCTGCATGTGCCCGGGTGGTGAGGTGATTAACGCCTCTTCAAGTGAGGGCATGCTGGTCTTAAACGGGATGAGTTACTCCCGCCGTTCATCGCCCTGGTCAAATGCGGCCCTGGCCGTAACCTGTCATACTGCCGATTACCACTCCGATGATCCCCTGGCAGGGATCAGGCTGCAGGAAAAAATCGAACAGAACGCCTTTATTGCCGGAGGCGGCAACTGGTCGGTTCCGGCCCAGAACCTGCTGGATTTTCTGGCCGGCAAGACCTCTGACTCCATCAACAGAAACTCGTACAAAATGGGTGCGGTTTCATCGGACATGCACGATATTCTGCCCGCGTTTGCCCTGGCACAACTGCAGAACGCCTTTAGCAGGTGGAAAAAAGAAGTACCGCTCTTTATCTCACATCATGCCGTCCTGATGGCAGCAGAGACCAGGACCTCATCACCGGTACGTATCAAGCGCAACAATCATTTTGAATCCATTACCACCAAAAATCTATTCCCCATTGGAGAAGGTTCCGGCTATACAGGCGGCATAACAAGTTCTGCCGCAGATGGCCTGCGGGCTGTTTCCATGCGTCTGTCTTGCCATTGATTAAGGGTGCAATCGTCGATAGCGGTACCAGAAACCAATTCCGCTGAGCAGCACACCGCCCCCGACAACCACATAGCGGGCTATCTGCACATCAATACTCTTCAGGGCGATCAATACCAGCAGGACACCCATGACAATCAGCAACCAGTCGGTTGCAACAGCGAGCCCGTGACTGATCTTCCGGCCTGTTTCCCGTACCACTCCCATCAGGTTCGCTCCACGGTGTAGATCACATCTTCATCCTGTCTTTTTTTACCTACAACACGTCCATCGTTAATCATGATGACCCGCTCCATCCGTTCGGCAATATCCATGGACATGATAAAACTGAATCGCTGCCCGTTCTCCATCTGCTGCAGACGTAACCTTACGCCCTTGTATCCCTTTCAACAGTCGCCGCGATAATCGATCAGCTCATTTTCTCCGGCCATCAAAAACTCCGTTTATTTGTCAGTGGATTTTTTCAGTTCCCATGTGATACAATTCAGAAAACACTATCAGGAGGACCGTTATGACCCAGAAAAAAGAAACCTGTGAAGTCTGTAAAAAACCTGCAACCTCTCTCACCAAATGTAAAAGCTGCGGCCGTAACTACTGTGCAAAATGTCAAAGCCCATCCACCAGCCAGCACTTCTGTAAAGAATGCGTTGCCATGGAGGGGGTCATCTCCAAACAGTAACCCGGTAAAGCTTTACCCGTAAGCGCTTCATTAACGACACTCGTGACCTGATAACACCTCGGAATATAGGCGTTTCGGGAATGCCCTGCTGTGCGTGATCGAGTCGCCAGATAATACCCCCTTGTATATCGGGTGACTTGAGCGCGTGCAGCAGGGCGTTCATGGAGCGCTTAGCTTTGCTTTGACTGCAATTGTGGAAATAGAGTTCTGGGGTGAACCGTCCACAATTTTATCCGAATAGCTCAAATAGATCAGGGCATTTCGTCTGCTGTCGTAAAAGCGTACAACCTGCAACTTTTTAAAGAGCAGGGAGGTCGACTTGCGAAATACCCGTTTGCCGTCCCATTTGCCACTGGTTACCTCGGGCGGCAGGGTAATCACACCTGTCTGCCGGCAGGAGAGCGAAGCCTCGGCCCTGTCCTCCGCCACCCCCATGGCACCTTTGATACCACCGGTCTTTGCCCGGCTCACGTAACAGGTCGCACCACTGATATCCGGGTCGTCAAAGGCTTCGATGACAATTTTATCATTGGCCCCGAGCATCTTAAAGGTGGTACTCACCTTGCCGATTTCTTCCGCATGCCCATAGGCTGCTCCCATAAGCAGAAGCAGCACCGGAACGGCAGGATTGAGACATAACTTTTTCTTTTTAACAGGCTCTTTCATCATAAATCCCATAACAGGCTTTAATGGTAAGCGCTTCATTAACGACACTCTTGACGTAACTTCTCAATAAATGGTGACAAGTTACTGTATTTTACTTTATGGATCGAAGTCTACGCTATCTCCGGCTAACAACCTGCTTAAATGACGGAGTTGCAGGCAATTCAGATCGTCATCCCCGAATGTAGTCATCGGGGATCCAGGCTTCTTACCAACACTTATTGAGAAGTTACCTCTTGACCTGATAACACCTCGGGATGCAGACAATATCATAATCATCATTTTTCCGGCGACAAGGTATAATGGTCTCAAATCAATACCGCCAAGTCTGAAACCGGACCCGAAGCCGGCAACCGGTTTATTTTCCCACGCACATGCGATTGAGTGCACTGAGCAGGCCCTTGATAGACGAAATAATTATATCCGTATCCACTCCGGCCCCCCACCAGCCTTCCCCCTTGCTGTCCAGTACCTCAATATAGCTGACCGCTTTAGACGAGGAACCTTTTGTCAAGGCATGTTCATGATAGGCATGCAGGGTAAAGTCGAGCCCGGCATCTTCTTTTAATGCCGTACAGAAAGCATCCAGCGGACCATTGCCCGATGCCTGCAGCGCCTTCTCTCTGCCGTCAACATAGACAACAGCCTCCACATCGGCAACCGAGAGATCCTGATGCTGATCCATATGACGTTTCAACACGTTGAACGTTTTAAGCTGGTAACAGCCTGCCGCCAGCAGATATTCCCTTTCAAAGGCCTTATAGACAGCTGTAGAAGGCAGCTCATCCCCCACCTTATCCGTTTCCTGCTGGATTATCCGGCCAAAACCGGGCCGCATCTCCCTGGGCAGTTTATAACCAAACTCCCTGTCCATGATATAGGCGGCCCCGCCCTTACCCGACTGACTGTTAATACGGATAATGGATTCATACGACCGGCCCACATCTTCAGGATCAATGGGCAGATAGGGTACTGCCCACACGCCGTCCTGCTGCACCGCATCCATTCCTTTGCTGATGGCATCCTGGTGCGATCCTGAAAAAGCGGTATAGACCAACTCACCGGCATAGGGATGACGGGGATGCACCGACAGCTTGGTACAGCGTTCGTACACATTCACCACCCGGTTGATGTTGGAAAAATCAAGTTCGGGATCAATACCCTGGGTAAACATGTTCAGCGCCAGGGTCATCAAATCCACATTACCGGTTCGTTCACCGTTACCGAACAGAGTTCCCTCCACCCGATCGGCCCCGGCCATCAGGGCAAGTTCGGTTGCCGCGACTGCAGTACCGCGATCATTATGGGCATGCAGGCTGATCAACGCACAGTCCCGGTTTTTCATATTACGGATAAACCACTCAATCTGATCGGCATATACATTGGGTGTGGCCATTTCAACGGTGCTGGGGAGGTTGATAACAACAGGCCGGGCAGGTGTTGGTTCCCAGACATCCATTACTGCCTCGCAGATCTCCAGGGCAAAGTCAAGCTCTGTTCCGGTAAAGCTTTCCGGTGAGTACTCGTAACGGATATCGCCGTCAAACCTGTCCGCCTCTTCACGGATAACACGGGCACCCTGCACGCCAAGTTCAATAATCTCTTTTCGACTCATCTTGAAAACAACATCCCGCTGCAGGGTGGAGGTGGAGTTGTAGAGATGAACAATGCCCTGTTTAGCACCCTTGAAAGCCTGAAAGGTCTTGCGGATTAAAGGCTCACGGGCCTGCGTCAGGGCCTGAATAGTCACATCTTCAGGGATCAGATTTCGATCTATGAGCACCCGGGTAAAATCATATTCAACCTTTGACGCCGAGGGAAAACCGACCTCAATCTCCTTAAAACCGATATCGGTCAACAGCCGGAACATCTCAATCTTCTCTTCCAGGTTCATGGGTTGGATAAGAGCCTGGTTGCCGTCCCGTAAATCCACCGAGCACCATCCGGGTGCAGTGGTTATACGCTTATCAGGCCAGGTACGGTCACTCAGCTGCACCTGCGGATAGGGTCGATATTTTTTTAATTTGTCAGCCTGCATTGGATTTCCCTCGTTGGCATCTGAATTTCAGATAAAAAAAAAGCCACGATTCACATGGTGAACCGTGGCTGCTGGGTCTCTTTTTGTTCTTTACCAATCAGAACAAACTTCTCCCCTCTGCCACAGTTGCACTGTGCAGTCCTAGTAGT
>WFRY01000343.1 GCA_015486315.1 Desulfobulbaceae bacterium | reverse complement strand
TAGTTGTCATCAGCCTGATTATTCTGCTCATGGCCCTGCGTTTTTCTCTGGTCCGTTCCGTTGAAACCGGGAATACCTTGAAAAGTTACCAGTTATCTGATTTGTATTTACAGAATCAGGCTCCAGTACTCTATCGTGCCCTCCTTGGCAGTGTGGCTGATATCCTTGACCTTCGAGAGGAGAACGGCAGCTGGCCGGATATTGATCTGCTCAAGACCGAGGCGCTGCCGCCTTTTGCAGGCAATTTTTTACCAGTAGGTTTGCGGGGTTTTGTCTGGCAGCGTCATACGGGTGACGGCTGGGTCGATTATTGCGGTATAAATGGTGACACTCTATCGGCAGAGAAGCAGGGCACGGATCCGCTGGAAAACAGTTTTATTTTACGTGTGATTGATCTGCAAAGTGAAAATCATCCTCATCCCCACCAGGGGAGGGACAATGACCCGGCAGTACGTTTTACCTACCAGATCTGGATGAATCCCCAGGTCGTCGAATATCCGGGAGAAGCACTGGTGGAGCGAGGTTGGAAATGGGTCGTCGGTTCCTCCCAGGGGGAGGCTGCTGATGTCGTTACCGAACAGGCCGGCCGGTGACCTGCTGCTCTTAAGGGCTTATAACGAAATTACGCTGCACTGCCGGGCCGTATTCAGGCCGTAAGAACTTTTTTGAGTCGGTCATCGCTACGTCTACCAGTAACATGTTGAAATAACTTAATGTAATAGAGTGTCTACACAACCAGTAATAAAGGAAATGCGAATGAAAAAACTACTTTCTTTTTTTGTTATAGTACTGACAATGATGTCCTTTACAGCAGTAACTGCCCGGTCGGCTGACTGCAACTTGAAAATCGGTGTCTCTCTCCATCCATATTATTCCTGGGTTAAGAATATAGTCGGTGATACAGCCCGGGTTACGCCGCTGATACCGCCCGGATCCGATCCGCATACCTACCAGCCCATGCCAGCTGACCTTGAGCATCTGCAGAATCTCGATGTTCTGGTAATCAATGGGGCAGGTCATGATGAATTTGTCAACCCCATGCTGAAGGCAACTGATCACAAGAATCTGAAAATCATAAACACCAGCAAAGGGCTTCCCCTGCTCCCCTCCTTTACCCAGCATTATGCTTTTGAAGGAGACAACAACAAGGTTTCATACAACAGTCATACCTATATTGCCATAACCGGCGCTGTCCAGCAGATTCAAATGATTGCCAGGGAACTGGGAAAACTTTGTCCGGATCAGGCTAAGATGTATAAGAAAAATGCCCGTGCCTATGCTAAAAAACTACGGAACATGTTATCGGCGGCTCTTGCCAAAATCGATAATATTGATACCAACAAACTCCGCATTGCGACAGTACACGATGGGTATGCCTATCTCTTTCAGGAGCTTGGCATAGAAGTTGCCGCAGTGGTACAGCCCCGCCATGGTATTGAGCCCAGTGCCAGACAGCTGCAGGATACCATCAAGCGGATTAAGCGTGCCAAAGTAAATATCCTTTTTGCCGAACTGGACTATAAAAAACAGTATGTTGATATTATTTTCCAGGAGACCGGCTGCCGTATCTACAGTCTTTCCCATGTGTCCAAGGGAGAATACACCAAAGATTTCTTTGCACAGGCCATGCAGAAAAATCTGGATGATATTGTCCTGGCCCTGACAGACGCAAGCACAGGTAAATAATGGCGGATGAGAAGAAGAACGGTGCCGGTGGGGGAAATCTCCTTGAGATCAGGGACCTCTCCCTCACCCTTGGCGGCAACCAGATTCTTGCAGATGTGAATATGGATGTCGGGCATGGTCATATTCATGCCCTGATAGGACCAAACGGGGCAGGAAAGACCACCCTGATCCGCAGTATCATGGGGGGAATGCCGCATAAGGGAACGATTCGGTTTTTATTCAGCGATAATGGCCGGATCGGATATGTGCCCCAACTCCTTGAATTCGACCATTCCGTTCCAATCTCCGTCTTTGATTTTCTTTTTCTCATGCTGCGTAAATCACCGCTGTTCTTGAGTCGGCGCAGGCCCATGCGCCGAAAAATACAGAAGATCCTGGCGGCAACGGAATCCGGGCATCTTATAGACCGGGGAGTCGGCTGTCTGTCCGGGGGAGAGTTCCGCCGGGTGCTGCTGGCCCAGGCCCTGGTGCCGAAACCGGAACTGCTCCTTCTTGATGAGCCTGCCAGTAATGTGGATGAAGTCGGCGCACGCCATTTTGAACAGATGCTCATCCAGCTGAAACAGGAACATGGTCATTCCATCCTGATGGTCAGCCACGATATGCAGACCATCAGGCGTATTGCCGACCGGGTTACCGCCATCAACCGAACCGTCACCTATGATGGCCCGATTGACGGGCTTGACCTTACCAAGCCCTTTTTCAACGTCAGCCCGGAGATGGCGTAGGCCGGGGAGGGACTGTGTTAACGTCAAAATATAATACATCTGTTTTTATACTTTTGCCGGAGCAGGCCTGCAGCCTGTTCCTTTCGGTTTATCATGTTATAGATCTCTACCTGCAGGGAGAATACGTCTGCCTGGAAGATGTTTTGAGCCCGGTATATTCTGCCAGTACTTTTTCATCTGTAACAACGAAGGACATGAGGAATTTATAACGAGGTATCATGGATCTTATTTATGATATAATAAAAGGCTGGGCCGCTGCCGGTTATCTGCCGTCCATTTTTGAGCATACCTTTATGGTTCGGGGGCTGCTGGCCGCCATTATCATAGGTCCGCTGCTCGGTGCCATGGGAACCGTGGTTGTCACGAAGAAGCTTTCTTTTTTCACCCAGACCATAGGCAATGCCGCCATGTCCGGTGTCGCCATTGGTCTGTTGTTTGGCGAACCCATTGAGGGAACCTATGCTGGTCTGTATGGGTTTTGCCTGATCGTTGCCCTGCTGATGACCTTTGTCAAAAATCGTTCCCGCCTGTCAAACGATACAATAATCGGGGTGGTGCTGGCCCAGGTGCTCGGTATTGGTATTATTATGATGATTGTGGTCACCAGCCAGTTCAATATTCACCAGGTTGAGGGCATTCTCTTCGGCAGTCTGATCACCTTAAACGATATGGACCTGATAACCCTGGCGGTTGCCTCTCTTGTTGTCGGGATTCTTTTTTCCTATAACTTTAACCGGGTAATGCTTGGCGGCTTTAATCCTATTTTAGCCAAGGCCCGGGGCCTGTCCCCGGTGTTTCTTGAGTATGTTTTTGTCACCCTGATGACGGTTGTCGTGGTTGCGAGCCTGAAACTGATCGGTGCTTTACTTGTCCTGGTGCTGGTGGTTGTCCCTGCTGCAGGAGCTCAAAATATTGTCAGCAATCTCAGGCAGTTTGTCTGGGTCAGCATGCTCTTTTCCACCATCAGTACGACCCTCGGACTGTTGCTTTCCGGACTGCTGCCCATACCCAGTGGAGCCGTGATTGTCCTGGTGTCCAGTGTTTTGTTTTATGGATCGTTGCTGTTGAAACCGATTCTATCACGAGGCGGGATCAGTCAGGGGGAAGTATAATACCTGATCCTGCACTTGCAGGATCAGGTAATAGTTATGAATCATCAAAATTCCAAGAAGGAGGAATTCATTATGACTAAGGTTAAACATCCGGGAGTTTTTTTTGCTGCTCTCTTTCTTTTTCTGGTCCTTGCGGTATCAGCTTATGCCCATGCAACAGTACTCTGGTGTTATGTAGAGAATAACCGTGTGTTTGTAGAGGCTTTTTTCATGGGCGGGGCCAAGGTACAGAACGGAACAATTTTTGTTGTAGATAAAAGCGGCGAAAAGTTGTTGGAGGGAAAAACGGATAAAGAGGGCTTGTTCAATTTTGATCCGCCGGTGCAGGATGATATGACCATTGTCCTGAAAGTGGATTCTGGACACGGGGCGGATTTCAAGTTGACGAAGCAGGATTTTCTGGATGCCACG
>WFRY01000342.1 GCA_015486315.1 Desulfobulbaceae bacterium | reverse complement strand
GTGCAGGATATTCTGCAGAAGGTGTATGACCAGGGCGATATCTATTTTTCCGAGTATTCCGGTCATTACTGCAGGGGATGCGAGCGGTTTTTGACTGAAAAAGAGCTGGTGGATGGCAAGTGTCCGGATCATCTCACCGTGCCGGAAGAGATCACCGAGCAGAATTATTTTTTCCGGATGTCCAAATACCAGGACTGGCTCATTGATCATATTAAGGCCAATCCTGAATATATAACGCCTGAGCGCTACCGTAACGAGGTGCTCTCCTTTCTCAGCGAACCCCTGGAGGATCTGTGCATTTCCCGGCCTACATCTCGTTTGACCTGGGGTATCCCGCTGCCCTTTGATGAGAAGTTTGTCACCTATGTCTGGTTTGATGCCCTGATTAACTATCTGACCGGAATCGGCTATCCGGACGGGCCTGATTTTGAAAAATACTGGTCAGCGGCAGAGCACGTCATTGCCAAGGATATTCTTAAGCCCCATGCCATCTACTGGCCTACTATGATTCAGGCGATGGGGCTTCCGCCCTACAAACGCCTGCATGTGCACGGCTACTGGAACGTGGATGAGACCAAGATGTCCAAGTCCATCGGCAACGTGATCCGGCCGGGTGAGCTGGTGGATGAATACGGGGTGGACACGGTGCGCTATTTTCTCCTGCGGGAGATGAGTTTCGGTCTTGATTCTTCCTTTTCCAGCGAGGCGCTTGTGGCTCGTCGTAACTCTGATCTGGCCAATGACCTGGGCAACCTGTTTTCCCGGGCACTGACCATGATCGGCAAGTATGCAAACGGCACAGTGCCGAAGATTGACGAGGACGCGGTGACGACTCAAGACCGGGAACTCATCGATGCAACCACGGCCATGATTGCCGCCTATACCCGTTACATGGATTCCTTTGAGTTTCATAAGGCCCTGCAGTCGGTGTGGGAGATAATCGGCAGGCTGAATCGGTTTATTGTCACCAACGCCCCCTGGGAGCTGGCCACTGATCCGGAAAAGGCAGGCAGGCTGGATACGGTTCTCTATTTTCTGGCCGAAAGTCTGCGGATCCTGGCCCTGGTCCTGCGACCGGTTATGCCGGTGGCTGCCGGCAAAATGGCTGCGGCCCTTGGCATGGATGAGGCCCTGCATAATGCAGTGCTTGCAGTTGACGGCAAATGGGGAGGGATGGCCTCGGGCACCAAAGTAGACAAGGGCCCGCAGCTCTTTCCCCGGCTGGACACAAAGAAAAAAAAGCAGCCTCAGCAGAAAAAACAGGAGCAAAAGAAAAAAGAATCCCCCGTGGACATGGAAGGCCTTATTACCTTTGAGCAGTTCGGCAAGGTCGAACTGCGGGTAGCGGAAATCATCGCGGCGGAGAAGATAAAAAAGGCTGATAAACTGCTTAAGCTCACCCTCAAGGCCCCGGAAGAACGTACCGTTGTAGCCGGTATTGCCAAACATTACAGCCCGGAAGAACTGGTGGGCATGAAGGTCATTATCGTGGCCAACCTGAAACCGGCCAAACTCATGGGCGTAACGTCTCAGGGTATGGTCCTGGCTGCCAAGGAAAAAGATAAAGACGGCAACGAGCGGCTGGTGTTGAGCACTGTTGCCGCTGACATTGCACCCGGATCCGGAGTTGCTTGACTTTCAGCGGCATCATGCACATTGTGGCTGCAGGCAAATATAGTATTTTCCCCTGAACCTTTAGAACCTATTTACTCATGTTTATGCTTGGAAATTTTATACTGGCTATTGCCAAACTGATTAACTTTGCTCTGTCCGCCTATATCTGGATTGTTATCGCCAGGGCGGTTATATCCTGGGTGAATGCAGATCCCTATAACCCCATTGTTCGTTTTCTGGTCCAGGTAACCGATCCGATTCTTTTTAGAATCCGGCGTTATATACCGTCAATGGGCGGCATTGACCTCAGCCCCATGATCCTGATTCTGGCAATTGTTTTTCTGCAGAGCTTTCTGGTACCCACTCTGATGCAGATTGGTAATAGTCTGCAGTAAGGACTTACAGGGGCCTGGTTATAGCCTTTTTACGTGTGTCATATGCCTTTCCTGCAATCCCTGCCTGACGGTAAAGTTCTTCTCTCTCTCTATGTCCAGCCGCGGGCCAGTCGCAACGAGCTTGCCGGTCTGCATGGGGATGCCCTTAAACTTCGTCTGACCACGCCGCCTGTTGACGGGAAGGCCAACAAGGCGGTGGTTGCCTTTTTAGCAAAATTTTTCAAGATACCAAAATCTTTTGTAACGATCAGGAGTGGCTTGCAGAGTCGTTCCAAAAAAATAGTGTTGTCCGGCCTGAGCGAGCATGATGTCCGCTGTCTGCTGCCCTGACAGGAAGAGATGTTTTTTTGTAAGGGCTTCCAGTGCTTCACATGGCCAGCAGGCGTTTGATTCGTTCTTCCATGGGCGGGTGGGTGGAGAAGAGACTCGCCAGTGAACCTCCGGCCAGGGGATTTACTATATACATCTGGGCCGAGGCCGGATTGACATCCATGGGCTGCTGTCTGTTGTAGTTGGAAAGTTTTTCCAGCGCACTGGCCAATGCCTTGGGATGGCCACAGATTTCTGCTCCGCTGGCATCGGCAATGTATTCCCGGCTGCGGGAAATGGCCATCTGGATGAGTGAGGCTGCAAGTGGTGCAACGATCATCATCACTATCATAACAAGGGGATTACTCCCTCCGTCATCATCGCTGCTCCGCCCGCCGCCGAAAATCATTGCCCACTGGGCCATGGTCGCGAGATACGAGATGGCACCGGCCATAACTGCAGCAATGGAGCTGATCAGGATGTCACGGTTTCTGATGTGGCCCAGCTCGTGGCCTATAACCCCTTCAAGCTCTTCCCTGTTCAGGGCCTGCATAATTCCGGTTGTTACTGCAACTGCAGCATGCTCCGGGTTACGACCGGTTGCAAAGGCATTGGGGGTGGGATTGTCCACGATGTAGACCCTGGGCTTGGGAATTCCGGCCCTGTTTGCCAGGTTTGCCACCAACTGGTGCAGGTCCGGTGCCTCTGCCTCTGATACTTCCCTGGCCTTGTTCATGGACAGGGCCAGTTTGTCGGAATTCCAATAGGCAAAAAAGTTAAGCCCCAGGGCGATGAACAGGGCGATCATCATGCCCTGCCGACCAGCCATGGCCTGGCCTCCGACCATGAACAGGGCTGTGAGGGCCGCCATGAGAATGAAGGTTTTAACTGTATTCATCTATGCACCTGTATTCTTTTTTTATCGCCCAGAGGGCTGGGCTCCTACGGGTTGAAGCAAATTTTAAATAATTTTTGTAAGTTAGGCGTGTTTTGGGTAACTTCTCAATAAGTGGTGGTAAAACGCTTGGATCCCCGATAACTACATTCGGGGATGACGATCGTAATTGCAAATAGCTCCGTCATCCCGGCATGTTGTTAGCCGGGATCCATACAGTAAGATACAGCAACTTGTCACTACTTATTGAGAAGTTACTGTTTTGGTTTATTGTTACATCATTTCAAGCATGGCCTGAACCAGATTGTCCGCTCCCAGGCCTATCTGATCAACTCTGGATTCCAGCATATAGCAGGGGCTGCTGACAATCTTATTGTCGGCATCAACGACAATCTCGCCCTGTAATGTTGTTCTGTGTCGGGCACCCATCCGAATAATGTTTTCCGCAGTGGCCGTGTCCTGACCAATGGTTACCTCTATATTATCCAGCACCCGGGCGAGAATAACCGGCGCAATACAGAGTGCACCAATGGGCTTGCCGAGCGCATACATGCTCTTGACCGCTTTTTCCACATCCCTGTTGACGGTGCAGTCCGGCCCGTCAAAGGCATAGGTACAGAGATTCTTGGCCGCACCGAATCCTCCCGGTATGACCAGACCGTCCACTGCATCAGCATCAAACTCTGCCAGGTCCAGGATATTGCC
>WFRY01000341.1 GCA_015486315.1 Desulfobulbaceae bacterium | reverse complement strand
TTGAGGAGCAAATCAAATTCAGAACCAAAGGCGTTGATCAGTCTGCCGTAAACTCCGGCTACTTTTTTAGATGCCGGACCGACATGAAACAGCTCCGAGAGCAGTTCAGGCAGCGGTATCAGGCTGTGCACTGCCGGTGACCCCTTGGGATAGAGAGGAACATCCCGGTCAGAGAGTTCCATAACTCTGTACAGAACACCTATGGTCAGAGGCCTGCCGCATTGGGGACAGATTCCTTTTTCCTCAATGGTCCTGGATGGTTCAAGACAGACCCCGCATTTTCGATGACCATCACAGTGATATTTACCCTCTTCCGGATAAAACTCAATGGTTGCCGTAAAATTTTGCCTGCCGTCTGCACCTGTTGGATGACGTATAGCCTCCTGCATGGCAAAGAAGTCAAAATCAGTGCTAAAGATATTGGCCTCTCGTCCAAGTTTAGACGGAGAATGGCAGTCGGAGTTTGATATCAGGGAAAACCTGTCAAGGGCTGAGATGCAGCGATTCATCTCCGGGTCTGAGGAGAGACCGGTTTCAAGGGCAAATATCTCGTCGCTCAAGTCCCCGAAGCATTCTTCAATGGCGTCAAACCCGGATTTGGAACCAAACAGGGAAAACCAGGGCGTCCAGATATGGGCCGGAACAAAAAAACCCCGGGGAGCATTTTCCAACAGTATTTCCAAAAGGATCTGCGAGTCCAGGCCCAGAATCGGTCGACCGTCCGACTCCAGGTTCCCTATTCCCGCCAGGGTGGTGTTTATTCTGCGTACCGAATCAAAATCAGGCGCATACAGGATATTATGCACCTTGCGCACTTTACCGCCCCGTTTATAGATGGAACTTATTTCAGAGCTGAGTACAAAACGAATACCTGAAGTATCGGGCTGGACGCCCGGCGGCAGAATAGACACCAGCTCATCAAAGCAGGGCGGTTGTTTTAATTTGAAAAAACCAGGTTCAGCAGGTTCAAGATTTTCGCTCAAATGAGCAAACCAGGCTGGATGAGTAAAGTCGCCGGTACCGACAACGTCTATCCCCTTGATGGCTGCCCATGCCGCAAGACCGTGCAGATTACTCGCCTTGCTGGTGGCTCGGGAGTAGAGGGAGTGAATGTGTAAATCTGCTATGTAATGTTTAGTGGTCAACGGTCGTTATCCCGTTTTTATACAGTCCATGGGCTGTAATATATTCAAGGACTTTATTACTCACCGTATTCGGTTGCTGTCCCCGGCTGATCTGCCGCCGAATTGAGGAGGATGATACGTCTTCTGCCGTCTGGGCAAGGTAAAAAATCCGTGCACCATCCTCACGACTCCACTGCATCACCGACCCGGCAGGGAGAAAATTTCCCGGCAGTCTGGTAATGGCCTGCTGCACAGCATCCATGGAAATACCCGGCCGGGCAGCAACAATAAAATCCGTCAGCTCAGGCAAGCGGCGAAAACGATACCAGAGATGCAGTTCCAGAAGCGAATCCGCTCCAATAATAAAATAAAAATTTTGTGAACCAAGCCGTTTTTTCAGCTCCAGCAGGGTGTCAACGGTATAGGAAGGTGCTGCCCGTTCAGCTTCAAGCAGTGATACTTGAAACTCCGGGTTTGCCCCGGCAAGGGCTATTTCCAGCATGGCAACCCGGTGACTGTACGAGGCACCGGGCTGTTTTTTATGGGGAGGGTCGGCTGCAGGAATAAAGAGAATCCCGTCCAGTGACAGTTTATGTATTGCCAGCTCTGCAACAGCAATATGGCCTTTATGTACAGGATCAAAGGTTCCGCCGAACAAACCGATATTCTGATTCTTTCCGGAACCAGACAATTTTATTCCCGTACCTCGCCGCCACCAAAAACTATGAATTTCCTGGTGGTAAGCTCTTCCAGTCCCATTGGGCCATAGGCATGCAGTTTCGTTGTTGAGATACCTATTTCAGCACCAAGGCCGAACTGCCCACCGTCGTTAAAGCGAGTGGAGGCATTGACCATTACTGCCGAGGCGTCAACTTCACGCAGGAAACGCTGACTATTGTCATAAGAGTCGGTCACAATCACCTCGGTATGTTGAGAGCCGTAACGTTCGATATAATCCATGGCCTCTTCCATATCTTTCACAACCCGGACAATCATTTTCAGATCAAGAAACTCGGTACCCCAATCCGAGTCCATGGCCGGGGTAATTTCAGGAACGATTGCACAGCTCTGCCTGCAGCCGCGCAGCTCAACTCCGCCCGCCATCAGCTCTCCGGCCGCTGCAGGCAGAAATTGTTCGGCAATGGATTGATGAACAAGCATCCCCTCCAGGGCATTACACACGCCCGGCCGCTGAATCTTGCCGTTCACGGCAATCCGAACTCCCATGTCAATGTCGGCACTGTCATCAATATAGAGATGACAAACCCCCTTGTAATGTTTGAGCACGGGAATACGGGAGGTCTCTGTTACAAAACGGATCAGCCCCTCACCGCCCCGGGGAATGATAACATCAATAAATCCTTCCTGGGCAAGCATGACATTTACGCCATAGCGGTCTGTTACCGGGATCACCTGAACCGCTTCTTCGGGAACCAGATGGGAGGCAAGCACACTCTGGAGTAATTTTGCCAGGGCAAGATTTGAATGGATCGCCTCGGACCCGCCACGCAGCAGAACACCATTACCGGCCTTCAGACAGAGTGCAGCAGCATCAATGGTTACATTGGGCCGGGATTCATAGATCATACCGACAACCCCCAGAGGCACACGCATCCTGCCCACTGAAATACCGCTGGGTCTGCGTTTCATGTCCGTTACTTCACCTACGGGATCAGGCAGGGCAGCAATTTCATGCAGTCCCTGCACCATGGAGGTAATGACCTTGTCACTGAGCTCAAGCCGGTCAAGCATGGCACTGGACAAACCTTTATCCCGTCCGGTAGCCAGATCTTTTTCATTTTCTGTCCGGATAAATTCCCGCTCTTCCATTAAAAGCCGGGCAGTATCAAGTAAAATACCATTTTTCACTGCCGTGGGCAGGGCAGCCAGTTTGCGGGCCGCCCTGCGGCCGTTTTCCGCCATTGTGGTAACAATTGTATCTATCCGGGCATTATCCATGGGGTCTCTCCATCAAAAAAACTTCACTGTAACTCATGATAAACACACAACAACAATATCTTCATTATTTTTCGTGATTTCCACAGGGCCGGGCTCACGGATTCGAAGATTGTTTATGAGATCATCACTGTCGAATTGCTTTACTCTCGTCATATTTTAATTCCGAGGTATGCACTTGACTCCAGCACATACCATATCTTGTGGCTGATGGTGCCCTTTCTGATCGAAGTCTACGCTATCTCCGGCCAACAGCATGCCGGAACGACGGAGTTGCAGCTAATTATGGCCGTCATCCCCGAATGTAGTTATCGGGGATACAGTCGTTTTACCACCACGTATTGAGAAGTTACGAGTTATCATGAATACAGACCTCGTCAATACTGTAATCAGTTTTCCGTTTTATTTCGTAGTAATGGTAAGATAAAAAAAATTGGACATTAAGCCGGTCTGAGTTGTCAGTTATCAGTTTTCAGTGTGCAGTGATTACAGCCTGTTGTGCTGTTACTGATAACTGATAACT
>WFRY01000340.1 GCA_015486315.1 Desulfobulbaceae bacterium | reverse complement strand
TTTGATGGGCTTTCCGGAGTTTTTTGCTTATAAAAAGTTCTGAAAACTTCAAAAAATAATTCCTCTTTTGTTATGGGAATCAAAAATTTTTTTGGATCACGCGCCATTTTTTACCTCCTTTTGCTTTCAAATTAACAAAACGCATAAATCATTGGTATCAGACATCCGCATGAACTTCATATTTCCCCTTATAGAAAGGATGAAAACCAGGCCCGTACACGTTTCAGTGTGTCTTCACCGGGCTGGGCGTTATGGGCCAGGCTGATCTGTAAAATGCTCGGCGGAGAGGTGGTCAAATCCACTTCCAGGGTGGCCCGTTCCGGTTTTAGAACCCGGTAAACATATCTCTTGCCCCTGTATATGGCACCTGCATGTGTGAATACACAGTGACACATGATTTCCCCCTCTTTCTTCAGGGCTGCAAGGGTTGTGACAGGTTCTATTCCATCACCACCTGGAACAGGCGGGTAGGGAAAGTAAGGACCATAACGCTCTTCAAGCAGTGCTATCCTGTATTTCGCAGTTCTGTCCCAGGCTCTGTCCGCGTACATCACGTTTCCAAGCAATGAATCATGCATTTCCAGCAGTGAAGTCAGGGTCTTTTTTTGTTTTATGGCAGCGTAGGCGTTCTTCTTTCCTGCAACCCGGGCCAGTCTCAACGTGTCCATGAACAGGTCGGCTATGGGGTCCACCGAATGTTCCTCGACATCATTCTTAAGCAGACGGTTTCTTAAAAATGCGCACTGCATCAGCGCTGGATATTTAACAGCGATCTTGAGATGCGCCCTGGAAATTACAGGAAAATGCCGCATCATCTTCAAAAGCACCCTTGATTGCAGAATGCGGTGAATCAATTCAATGTCTGTTGCCTGATATTCCTGCAAACGAACCTTTTTCAGGAACCTGACCATTGATTTTGAAGCCGGGTAGCCCAGAAAATCGAGTATTTGACGCTGCTTCGAATTGAACTGCCTTCGCCATTCCGGCTGGTCAAAAATATTGGAATTGCATTGGCTGCATGCCAGCACCCAGAACAGGACAGGGGCATGGCTTGCCAGGTCAATGGCTTCAGGAAAACGGCGCAATATCCTCAGGACAGTCAACTGGGCAAACTGAAAGGGTGCAGCCACATCCAGGCAGGTTTCCGGAAAGGAGGCGGTAAAACAGGCCATGCCGTAGTTGACCAGGTTCCTTTTGTCACTGGCAATAAGGGTCAGTTGCGGGGCCTCAAAACAGGGAAGCCATTCACCGCACCAGTGAAAAATATCCAGTCCAGCGTCCCAGGGGGTAATCTTGAATTCGCCACCGTCCAAGGTGTCTCTTGTGCAATAAAGATTTTCTGTTTGCTCATCAAAATGGAATATGTACCTGTTTTCGCCGAACATGTTACACATACCTTCATGAAGTGCGGTAACATTGAACCACAGATCATCTGTAAACCGTATTGTTGTGTGTTACAGCGTGCCTTTCCCAATTCAAGTGCCAATCATTGGAAAGTGCCCCGCCTGAAACAGCGGGGCCATACAATCATACAGGATTATTTGTTGGCTTCCTTTGCCTTGAAAGATGATATTGCGATATCCAGCAAATTTGTGCCGCACTTTTCACACCTCACAGCCTCAGCTTCAATCTCGGCGCCGCACTCGGGGCAGAATCCATTTTCATAAGTTTCCTGTGCCTTTTGCATTAATACCTTCGGGTCTGCGTCCTCTGACTGTGGAAAAGCGCGTTTAAGTAGTCCAACCATCTGCTTGTTATAGTTGGTGTTATCAACTATTGCCCTGGTAATCTGCCCACTGGTAACCAGGAACAGACCTGCGACCATAATGCCCAGGGATGGAAGCAGTGCAAGTATGCCGCCGTAGCGAAAGTTGCTGAACGCGGTAAAGATTGCTATGCCACCGGCAATCACCGTGAGCCATCCCAGGAAGGCAATAAAGGAAGAAATCGCCCTGGTAGTGACATAATCATCGTGTTCAGTAGTGACAGGTGGAATCTGAGAGAGAGGAACAGCGACCGCGGTGCCTGAATGCCTATTCTCATTGACAAGTTCCTGGACGGTTTTTTCATTTTGAACCATTTCAACATACTCCTTTCTTCATGTGTTGAGTTTTAAAAAGTAAAAAGTAACTTCTGTCATGGTGAATAGACGCAGGAAGGAAAATTTTTTTCCACATTTTGAAACGCTCAACTTGGTTTGCAGCTATTTCTGACAATCATGATTCCCAGACTGTCCGCCGTGCTTCTATGTCCCTGTCCACTTCTTCAGCTTTTGTCGCATATTTCCTGCGAGACTGTTCTATTATTTTTGCCGCAATCCTGCTGTCAAATCGGCAGTCATCCACTTTGGTCATGAAGCTGAAAGGTCTTGTGGCCTCGTTATTGAGCTGCATTCTGGCGTAGCCCTGGAAATTGGGAAGGCCTGCTATGTCAATAGCGCCAAAGACGGGAGCCAGGGTGGGGGCCAGGCTTGCAGCGTCCGCCTGCCCAAGCCGGAATGTCAGGGTGGTGCCAACGTTTCCAGTTATGGCTCCAAGCAGGTCATCCTGGGATGTGGTTCCTGTCAACTGGGCCAGATACTGGGTGGCTAACACCAGGCCGAGTTTATATTTTCTTGCCTCAGAAAGCAGTTCCATGAAATTTTCCCTTGGCAGATTATGTGCCTCATCCACATACAGAAAGAACGGCTCACGTTCTTCCGGCGCCATCTCACCCCGTTTCATTGCCGCAAGTTTGAACCTGGAAACGAGCTGGTTGGCAATCAAGGCGCTCATGTTTGCGCCATAGCGCCCCTTGCCAAGTTTTATCAGGAATATTTTCCTGTTATTCATGATGTCATCAAAATAAAAGGAAGTATGGCTCTGCCCCACTATCCTTCTGATGGTTGTATCATTTATGAAACGGCTGAATTTGGAGGTGATATACGGTGAAAGATTCTGGATGCTGACATCCCCTCTACTCGTTTCAAGTTCTTCAACAAATTCCAGGGCATGGTTGTCATCTGTGGTGTCTGCAAGCCATGATCTGAACTCTTCGTTCTGGTAGCATGATATAAATTCAAGGATGGTAGCGGTAAAATTCTCTCTTGGTTTATTCCCCATGAGAAGCCCGAGCATTCCCCTGAAATTGTGTTCAAATATCGGGCCTCCTGTGGTTCTCATGTCATAAATTCTGTCAATAGACGTATAAAGTTCGTCAATAAGAAGGTCCCTTTCCTTTAGATCCCACCACTGAAGCAGGTTGAAACCAATGGGATATTCGGTATCCAAGAGGTCAAAAAGAATTACATCCTCAATCCTCTGCTCGGGAATTTTTCCAATAATAGAGTCCACAAGTTCACCGTGGGGATCAATTACCCCTACTCCACGGCCAGCACGGATATCCTGCAGGACAAGTGATTCCATGAAGGTGGACTTGCCTGTTCCGGTCTGTCCCAGTATGAACATGTGTCTGAACCGGTCTGAAAGACCAATTCTGACCGGCTGGCTGATACCCTGATGAACATTGTCAAACAGGGTAACCTGGCTGTCCTGCTGTCTAAATGAGACCTTTGGCAGCATGCCCAGCGCCGTGCGATGCCTCTTAATTGACAGGCCCGTGCTCGTACCTACGGGGGGAGAGGGCAGCCTGAAACAGCAGGCAGCCTCGTCTATTGTGACCCCCTCTGATTCGGAAAAGAAGGTTATTTTACCTGCCTGCTCTGTATTGATTTTTCTAAGCTCAAAACCTCCCCGGAGTATGTCCGCCTTCTCTTTCAGTGAAGTCCTGGTGATTGCCCCTCCCAGAACACGTCCCAGGGAGGAGTCTATTGGCGCTGATGAAAGAAGGAAGACACCCAGACGGAATCCGCCGTTTTTCAGGCTGGCCAGTTGTTCCGTGCATACATGCCTCAAAGACTCTGCCTGGCGGTTGATAGTTATCTGGCCTGGATCAGCGTCCGAGAGGAAGGTTTCACATTTTCTGATTGTGTCCGTCAGGCGTCGTGCTGTGGCAGCACCCATTCTCCATGGCCTGATCCTTACTATCAACTGCAGGGGGTCAAGTTGCCCGAGCATGGCAGAGAGAAGGTCTGACCACTCGCTGCCTGATGCAAGCCATGGGAAGAAATGGAGCGCGGTTAGCGGTTTTTTTTCCGTTTTCTCAATGCCTGCGCCAAAGCCTATCCTGCCAATGCCGGGATACGGGGCAGTAAGCTCCACATTTTCCCTTTTCCTGCACACCGACATGGCATGTCTGAAATCATCTGGAATCTGGTACTGTGCAAATTCTTTCTGGTCAGTCACCGGGACAAATTCCGCTTCGGACCAGTAGGTCTGGAGCAGGGGTAAAAGCGCAAGGTAGCCTGCGTAAATACTCTCCCTGACCTTCACGATATCATTGGCGGCAGTGCGCAGGACCAGACATATATTAATGTATGACTGTGTCTTGTAGAGAAGGTTTGGAGTAAACGCTATGCGCACCTCAAGGACAATTTTTGAAGACCAGCCCGCTATGGCAGCGAGAAAATCCCTGCGTTTTTTGTGGAGAAAATCAGGACGCAGTCTGTCAAGATACTGCCTTTCAATGCCGTCAAAGTCACTGTTCAGCATCAGCCCGCCTGACATGATGGACTCCAACGCGATACATGCCATGCCTTCAAATCCGCGGCTGGCCTTTTGCGTTAGTACCACTGGGAATTTTTTAAAAGGACTTTGTTTCAAGAGTGCACCTCCTTAATATCATTGCCATAACAGACTGCTGGCAGGTCTGGTTCCCGAATATTAAGCACACGCATTATGCTTTCCATGGTAAGGCCATTTTCAAGAAGCTCCTCTGCCATGGCACGCTTGCACCGGATATTTGCATCCAGCTTTGTGACATTTTCCTCCTGTTCTGGTGTCTCGTTCTCATATGCAGTTTCTTCGAGATAATTTTCCATATATCCCCCTTGTCAAAAGGCATGTTAAAACCAAATCGGAAAAGGCAAACCAACCGAGCTATAAGACGGCAAATAGAATTTTTTTTGAGGTGGGGGGAAAAGATTATTTGTATCTGTTCAGCGTATCTGCCAGATACACAAAGATGGAATTAGTTTTGTGCCAGGAAAAATCCTTGCGTCCTTTGCGTCTTGAGCGAAGCGGGCGGTTTTAAAAAATGAACCGCCAGGTCGCAAAGCACGCAAAGGGGGTTATTGAGGTGGACCAGTGCCGTATAAACTGGTTGGCATTATTCGTTATGCAGGTCGCGCTGGTATGATGTTTATTCCTCTGCCCAGTAATCATCCCATTCTTCCTGAACTCCTTCAAGCCGCTCCATATAAGAGTCCTCTGTTATGTCAAACCATGTTTCTTTTGTTACCCAGAAACCGGCATCAGACAATTTTCTTACCATCATGGGCGATTTTTCAGGGTTCATGGAATGAACCAGAATGGGCACATCAGGTGAAATGCAGGTGACGATGGCATCTACTAACTG
>WFRY01000339.1 GCA_015486315.1 Desulfobulbaceae bacterium | reverse complement strand
CCGGTACAATACCATTAAGACATCAATAAAAGATATTTATCTGTATCCATTGACAAAACAATACGCACTCCGATTACGAAACAGATAGACAGGTTGGAGGGGACTCACCCATGGACGGCAACACCAAACCAGGGATAGCCACAAATGCTCTCCAGGGATTCAAGTATTTTAAAAATATTTTCCCGTGTCTCAAGAGATTCCATGAGGTCGGGAACCTGAAAAATCGAAAGCTCTACTTTGACCAGTACCTGACCCTGATCATATTCTATTTTTTCAATCCTGTTCTGACAAGCCTGCGAGCCATCCAGCAGGCCACCACCCTTGAAGCCGTACAAAACAAACTGGGGGTCGATGAGACCAGTTTGGGTGCCCTTTCTGAAGCCTCGACGGTTCTTGATGCCGACCTTCTCCTCCCTTTGATCAAAGAGTTAGCCGCACAGGCACTACCTCTGGAAAAGAATCCTCAACTCAGAGCGCTGCAACAAAAGATCGTTGCTGTGGACGGTTCGTTGCTGCGGGCCGTACCGGAAATGTTATGGGCACTCTGGATCGATGAGGACAACCGAGCCGCTAAACTCCACCTTGCTCTGGATATAGAACGTCAAGTGCCCATAGATGCAAGGATCACCCACGGCAATGGCAGCGAGAAAGGCATCGTCAGGGAAGCCTTTCTCAAACCTGACACATTATATCTCCTGGACGCCGGTTATGCTGAATACAAATTCTTCCAGGAGATCATGGACGCCTCCAGTTCGTTTGTCGTCAGAATTAAAGACAATGCAGTCTGGGAGGATATCGCGGCAAACGAACTCTCAGCTGCTGACAAAGCAGCAGGGATTATCCAGGATTCCATAGTAAAATTAGGCAGCAAAAGCAAGCAGAACGACATCAGGCATCCAATACGCATCCTGAAAATTCTTCATGAAGGCGATGGGTCTGTCCGGCGAAAAGCAAGAGTTTCCAGTAAAAAGACATACCGAACAACTGATTCCAACTATACCTTCCTGCTGGCAACAGACAGGACCGACCTGCCAGCGGAAGTGATTGCCCTGCTCTACCGGAAAAGATGGGATATTGAGCTCTTCTTCCGCTGGTTCAAATGTACTCTTGACTGCGTCCATCTGATAGCGCACTCACGAAATGGAGTGACCATTCAGGCCTATTGCGCACTGATTTCCGGCCTACTCATCACCATCTGGACCGGAAGAAAGCTGACGAAACGCACGTTCGAGATGTTGCAATTCTACTTGCTGGGCTGGGCCACCGAACAGGAGCTTGAAGAGCATCTGACCTCGGTGCAGGAAGTTCAAAAAAATGCATGTAAGGGATAACGGGTTTTTGTGCCTTGTATACCCTGAATGGATACCTGTGTCTTTTTTCCAGACCGATCCATCTGCAAAGGTAGCTGCTCGCTTACTGTACTCGTTGCCATATGGGCCGCTTTGCGTCAGGTACAATTTGCATAAAACGTGCAGAACACTATTGGGTTAGTCCCTGCTTTTTTATTAAAGGTTCCGGTCAGTATATCCAGATAAGATCTGATTGTCTTACTGGACAGTCCCAGAGACCTACCAAGCTCGGAACCATTAAATGTTTGTCCATGGTAGTGAGCCATGTCCAGAAACGTCGCATGCCCTGAGCCGGGATAGAGATTCCCCATTGGGGGATGTCACGTTCCAGAAATGTTCGGATGAAATTTTCCCGCCAAGCGAGGCTGTCCTGGTTTGACCCTGCAAAAAAAGACAGGGGAAAACCTCCTCGCAACCAGAGGTTTTCGAGATTTTTTGTTCCAGTTCCAGTTCCAGTCTCTTGAAAATTGACCCCTGAGAGTTCTATTACATTCAGTCCGTCCAGCCAGGGTTTCAGACACATTCTTAATGATATGAGGATGTGCACTTCCAGGGAGTAAAAAGTTTGTCTGATTAACCGGCATGTCCACCATTTGTTGAGGGCCTGCGAGGTAAGCGAAAACACCGAGGGTTATTTGAAGGGCCAAGCGGGGATCGTTATACTTTTGGGCCTTTATTTTTTCAGCAGTCTTTGCAGCCCGGGCAGATGCCTCTCCTTTGGTATCAAAGGTGCGGTTAACAGAAGGGTACCCTTTGATACGAACGGTTGCAGTATAACTCCAGCCGTTTTTGATTTTTCGTTTGAGGAAGCGTGCCATCAATAACGGACCAAATATTTTGTTCTACTTTTTTAGAAAAAAATAGCATGAAACAGTTAAAAATAGCAAGAGAAGATGGAAACCAAGAAGACATAAAAAAAGGCTTTATCCCGCTATTACCGGGATAAAGCCTTGAAAACCAGGTGGTGCCGAAGGGGAGAGTCGAACTCCCACGAGCATACGCCCACTAGACCCTGAACCTAGCGCGTCTACCAGTTCCGCCACTTCGGCACGACGGTGTGAATATGATAGCAAGAGGGACTTTTGTCAAGCAATTCTTTGCTGCTCTGCGAATAAATCAGCAGAAAAGTGTAAAATGATTTATTTTCACTTTGCACGAACTGTTTGCGAGTTTTACTGAGTTGGAGTAAATATCCCGCTTTGTCGTGAATAAAAGGAGCACTCATCCTAAAGGACAATATGCAGCTGTATAGAAATTTGCAAGATATTAAGGTGCCTTTCGACAGGGCAGTGGTGACCATCGGAAACTTTGACGGAGTCCATCTGGGGCATCAGTTGCTGTTCAGCGAGGTGGTGGGCAGGGCATACCGTAATGGAGGTCTGTCCGTGGTGGTTACTTTTGATCCCCACCCGCTCAAAGTTTTGCGTCCGGACGGCATAAAACTGATTTCCAGCACCGAGCAGAAAATTGAGCTTATCCGGTTAGCCGGTATTGATGTGCTGGTGATTATTCCCTTTGACCGGGAGTTTGCCAAGACCCCGGCCCTTGATTTTGTCAATAATATCCTTTTTGAAACTATTGGCGTGCAGGATTTGGTGGTGGGCTATGATTATGCCTTTGGCCGCGGTCGCGAGGGGAATATTGATTTTTTGCGCAAACAGGGCAAGGTCCTGGGTTTCCCTGTCACCGTGGTTGAGGCGCATCATGAAGACGGTATGCTGGTGTCCAGTACCAGGATTCGTGAACTGGTCATGGATGGACGAATGCGGGATGTACGCAAGTTGCTGGGCCGTTACTATCAGATTCGCGGCGAGGTGCAGAGAGGGCGACAGCGGGGCGGGAAAGAGGTTGGGTTTCCCACTGCTAACTTGAAGGTCTCGGAAGAGGATCTCTGTCCCAAAAAGGGTGTTTATGTCACCCAGGTTATTTATGATGGTAAAATCTACGGCGGGGTTTCCAATATCGGATATAATCCGACCTTTGGTGAAAATGAACTGGTTGCGGAAACCCATATTTTTGATTTCAACCACGATATTTACGGCCATCCTATTAAAATTAACCTGTTGCGTCATATCCGGGGGGAAAAGAAATTTAATTCCGTTCAAGAGCTGTCGGCACAGATTCATCTGGACATTGAAGTTGCCCATGAAGAACTTTCCCAGGCCGCTCGGGAGCAGGTTATGTCATGTGAAGAAAAATTTAACAGGTAGGCCGGCCGTAGACTGCAGTTGCCATGGGGTAAACTTTGGGGCGGCATAGGTCCTCAGGACTATTCTAAATTTCATTTAGGCCTTGCCACTGTTTTGATTATGCCTATAGTATATAACGTTTTACCGCCGGCGTGCTGTCGATCCGGAAATAAAGTATTATTTTATCCAACATAAAGTAAGGAAGAGTCATGTCAGAAGATATACAACCAGAAGTTTCCCTGGATGTCGTTGTCGGTGAGCTGGAAAAAATTTGTAAGGAAAACCCTGATAATGTTATCGCTCAACATAAACTGGGCCTGGTGTACCGACATTTAGGACGTATTGATGAGGCCATAAGTCAGCTTGAAAAAGCGATTGAACTCGATGATCAGTCCATGGAAAGCTACATAAACCTGGGAGCTATTTTCTTTGATCAGGGTAATGTTGAGCGTGCTCTGGAACTCAATGAGAAGGCCCTTTACGTCAGCCCGAAAATGGCTGAAGCTCATGTGAATATCGGCCTGATTCGTCAGCAGCAGAATGATGCCGGGGCAGCTGTTGAATGCTATGACAAGGCCTTGCAGATTGACCCCAATCTGCTGACTGCCTGGATTAATCTTACTTCGGCCTACACCATGCTTGAAGAGGACGAAAAAGCAGTGGAAGCCGCCCGTCAGGCTGTGACCCTTGAGCCGGACAGTGCCATGGCCAGGAATAACCTTGCCGTGGCCCTGTATTTTAATGGTGATTATGCCGAGTCCAAGCAGAATATTGAAAAGGCAAAAGAGCTGGGGTACTCGGTAGATGACCGTTTTGCCAAGGCGTTAGAAGAAAAACTGGCAGGCTGAGGCTGATGGCAAACAAAAACGAATCAAATGTCAGGCCCTGGTGTCCGTTTTGCGGGATGGATGTTGGTCGTCCAACGGAGGCGGCTCAGCGCAAGATGACGGAATTCCCGGTGGGAAGATGTGAATGCGGTGCCGTGTATACATGCGATGAGACCGGTCACAACATTGGATCAGCAATGGTGGAATGTCTCGTAAACGCTTGTAACGACGAGTGGGATCTTGCCTGGGAACTTATCCCCGAGGATGATTATCTTACCGGTAGAGTTGAGGACTATGATGTCGTCACCCATCAGGTCTGCCCTAAACGGAATCTGGATGGACGGGCTGTACGAGGTGTTCTGTATTTTGTTCGACTGCACAAGGATATGGCGGAGATTGCTGCCCGCTTTGAGCGGAAGAAAGAACGGGAAGCTTCAGCCCTGTCGTCGGCAGGGGAGGGGAGTACTGCAGCTGTACCCGGTATTCCTGAAGTTGAACCGGATCGGGATCCGAAACGGCAGAAGAAGCGCGCCAGCAAAATGATGGTGAAACAACTGGTGGAAGCCGGTGATGTCGATGCCCTGGTGGATCTCAGCTTTGATGATATAAGGACCCTGCGTTTCATGCAGCGTCTTCTCTATGAGCCGGACCCTGCCAAGCGTTATAAAACAGCCTGGCTTATGGGGCAGGTCTCTGCCCGGTTGGCTACACGTGAACCCGGGCCTGTGGCGGATATGCTGCATCGACTCTTTGAATCCAGTTCCGATTCCGCCTCCATGCCCTGGGGAATGACGGAGACCATTGGAGCTGTTATTGCCGCTCGTCCGGATATTTACGGGGCCTTTACCCGCCACCTGCTTAATTTTATGGGCGATGTTGCCACTCAGGAAGCAGCGGTCTGGGGCCTGGGTGAAATTGCGCTTACCAGACCGGATCTTATCCGTAAAACGCCGTTTTATTCAACATTTCATTTTCTTGAGCATGAAAATCCGGTCATGCGAGGTCTTATGGCCAGATTACTTGGCCGGATCAAGGCAAGCGAGGCTTCATTTCAGCTCATAGGACTGCAGAATGATCAGAGCGAGATAACGATATATGAACGAGGTGAACCTGTTGTAACTACGGTTGCGGCATTGGTTGCCGAGGCTAATGAAATGATTAATGATCAGTGATCGGCATCAGAACATAAATGCTGATCACTCGTAAGCGCTCCAGGAACCCCCTGCTGCACGCGCTCAAGTCCCCAGATATACAGGGGTATTATCGGGAGCCTTGATCACGCACAGCAGGGTGTTCCTGAAACGCTTACATTCAGAGGTGTTATCATGTCAAGAGTGTGGTTAATGAAGCGCTTACGATCACTCCGGTACACAGATATTGTCCTCCGGCAGAGAATTTTATATAACAGTATGTCTGGACCGGATTTTCGAGCTCCAGCCACAACAAACGATGAAAATTGACGGTGAGTTACCCGCTTTGATGTCGATTTTCGGATAAAACAATGGAGATGTAACCGATGGAAACTGCAAATATTCAGCCCTTGAGCACCCTGGGCAGAGTTGATCCGCAAAAACTCAGAGATGAGGCGTTAAAAAAAGATCCTGCCAAGCGTGATTACCTTGAGGGCCGTGAGATGTACAAACAAGGTGACTATGCCCAGGCAGGTATGGCATTTCACAATGCCCTGAAGGGGTTTGAAGAGAGTGGCAACGAGCAGGGGGTAGCCAATGCCTCTGACCGTCTTGGAGATGTCTGTCTTGCTCGGGAATCGTATGCTGATGCCCTGACAAACTACCAGCGAGCCTATGAGATATGTGAAAAAGAGGAAGATTCCTTTTCTATTTTAGCGCTCAATAAAAAAATTGCTGCTGTCTATAAGAAACTCGGCGAGCTGGACAAAGCCCTTGAGATTCTTTTTGACATGATGGAGCATTATCAGCTGACCAAAAACCCGAAGGGAATGGTTGATATTCTGACCGTAGTCGCTGAAGTGTACCTGGAAAAAGGCCAGAGCCAAAAGGCGGCTGATGCCTATCGCACCATTTCCTCGATCCATAAGAATTTTAAACATAAAAGGATGTCCGAACAGTTTTTTGCCCGGGCGGATGAGTTAAGCAGGGGATAAAGAGGTGTTTACCGGTATTGTTCAGGGGGCGGGCCAGGTGGTTGAAAAACGTCACGCCGGTGGTGGTATGATTTTTTGTCTTGAGGCCGGTTTTGATTTGACGGATCCGGAAGAGGGAGAATCCATCGCTGTTAACGGTGCCTGCCTGACAGCCCGGGATATTCAGGGGCGCAGGTTCCTGGTTGATGTTTCACCGGAGAGTCTGTCTCGTACCGGACTTGGTTTTTTACAGGTGGGGGACAAGGTGAACCTGGAACGGGCACTGCGTCTGGCCGATCGACTGGGTGGTCATCTGGTGAGTGGCCATATTGACGCCCTTGGCAGGGTGGAAGAGCGACGTGCTGCCGGTGATTTTACCCTGTTTACTTTTTCTCTGGATGCAGGGTTGGCAAAATATGTTATTGAAAAGGGGTCGATCACCATAAACGGGGTCAGCCTTACAGTGAATTCCTGTTCAGGGAATCATTTTTCGGTATCTATTATTCCCCACACTCTGGTTGTAACAAATTTAGGCCTGCTGTCACAGGGTGATTTCGTCAATATCGAGGTCGATATCATTGGTAAATACGTTGAACAACTGCTGTCGGAACAGTCTGTGGAAGCAGATTCCGGCAGCAGGATAAATCCTGCCTTTCTGGCAGAGCACGGTTTTTTAAAATAACAAGCCGTCAGCAGGTTTCACTGGAATCTGTTGACAGCGATACCCGCGAGTAAAATCATGGCAGTCAGTCCGATAGAAGAAGTTGCTGAAGACATCAAGGCCGGAAAAATGGTCATCCTGGTGGATGACGAAGACCGGGAAAATGAGGGAGACCTCTGTATGGCGGCGGAAGCGGTGACTGCGGATGCCATTAACTTCATGGCTACCCATGGTCGTGGCCTGATCTGCCTGACCATGAGTCCCGATATTATTGAACAGCTCGGGTTGCCCATGATGGTGCAGGATAATCAGTCACCGTATGGAACCGGTTTTACTATCAGTATAGAGGCCCGTACCGGTGTTTCCACAGGTATTTCTGCTGCCGACCGGGCTCGGACCATTGAAGCTGCGGTGGCATCGGATGCCACGCCGCGTGATATTATCAGCCCTGGTCATGTGTTTCCGCTTCGAGCCCGTAAGGGCGGTGTGCTGGTACGTACAGGTCAGACCGAGGGGTCGGTTGATCTGGCCCGGCTCGCCGGTATGAGGACGTGCGGTGTTATCTGTGAAATCATGAAAGATGACGGCACAATGGCACGTATGCCGGACCTGGAAAAATTTGCCGAAGAGTATGATCTTAAGATTGCAACAGTGGCCGATCTGGTCGCCTATCGGCTGCGCGAAGATGTCTTGGTGCATCGTGCAGTTGAGGCGCGACTTCCCACTGATCATGCCGGAGAGTTCAGAGTAATAGCCTATACCAATGACGTGGACAGCCATGAGCATGTTGCCCTTGTTAAGGGAGAGATTAAACCTGATGAGCCAACCCTTGTCCGTGTCCATTCGGAATGTTTGACCGGCGATGTGTTCGGCTCTGCCCGATGCGACTGCGGGTCCCAGCTCCATGCCGCCATGCAGATGGTGCAGCAGGAGGGAAAGGGTATTGTCCTCTATATGCGTCAGGAAGGCAGGGGGATCGGTCTGGTCAATAAACTGAAGGCCTATAAATTACAGGACGAAGAGGGCATGGACACGGTGGAGGCCAATATTGAGCTTGGTTTTAAACCGGACCTGCGTGATTACGGCATCGGGGCCCAGATCCTGCGGGATCTGGGAGTGCGCAAGATGCGACTGTTGACCAATAACCCCAAAAAGATTATCGGCCTTGAAGGGTACGGACTTGAGGTCGTTGACCGGTTGCCCATAGAGATTCCCGGTGACCCGGAAAATAAAGAATACCTGAAGTGTAAACGGGACAAGATGGGGCACCTGCTTGAACTGTATGGTGAAGAACCCATGGATACCGTGCGCAGAGATCCCTGAAATACTTACATTCCTAGGTGTTATCATGTCAAGAGTGTAGTCAATGAAGCGCTTAGGAAATTAACGTTAAAATATAGAGCAGGAGTGAGCTCCTGTCACTGTCTGTAGTCGCAAGGAAGAGATACGATGGCACATTATATTGAAGGGAGTCTGCAGGGAACGGGGCGTAAAATAGGGATTATTGTTGCCCGGTTCAATTCTTTTATTTCAGAAAAACTGCTGGAGGGGGCCATGGATACCCTGGTTCGTTCCGGTGTTGAAGATGCTGATATCGATGTGGCCCGGGTTCCCGGTGCCTTTGAGATTCCCCTTGTTACCCAGAAGATGGCAAAGAGCGGGAAATACGATGCTGTAATCTGTATCGGTGTCGTCATTCGAGGTGCAACCCCCCATTTTGATTATGTTGCCGGTGAAGTCGCCAAAGGTACTGCTCAGGTCATGCTTGATACCGGCGTGCCGGTTCTCTTCGGCGTACTGACCACCGAGTCAATTGAGCAGGCCATTGAGCGGGCAGGCACCAAGGCCGGCAACAAGGGGGCTGATGTTGCCATGGCTGCGCTTGAAATGATCAACCTGATGGGAAAACTGGCCTGATTCTGATGACAACTCTGAACCTTAACCCCTGAACCTTGAACCGTTTTTAACATGGGGCTGCGACGAAAATCCCGGGAGATTGCGCTTCAGTTTCTCTTTGGCCATGACTTTCAGAAACGCTCCTGTGAGCCGGAGTTCCTGCCGGCTGAACTTGATGAGTTTTGTCAGTGCTTTGATGCGGGCAGAAAGGCATTACCCTATGCCCGCCGATTGATCCTCGGTATCTGTGATCATCTCGAAGAAATCGACAGCCTGATATCCAGCCGTTCCCACAATTGGCGGGTTGAACGGATGTCTCTGGTTGACCGAAACATCTTGCGCATAGCGGCCTTTGAAATGCTGCACATTGAGGATGTTCCACCTACCGTTGCCATCAACGAAGCGCTGGAGATTGCCAAACGTTATGCTGAGCCGGATGCCGTCGGTTTTATCAACGGTGTTTTGGATGGCATGCAGCAGAAAGGTAACACATAGAAGTGTCAGTTGACTCTACTCGCCCCGAACGGCTCGCAGCCACCCCTTGACCAGATTTACCGGACCACCGCTCTTCATAAGGGCATTAATCAGGCAGATCAGTGCCCAAAGTCCTATCAGGACAGCGATACCAAACATCACATATATAATTATCATCGGTCTGTTCCGGTTATCTGCGGACGTTGCACCCTGTCCTCATTTTGTTTTTTTTAGTAAGGTCGTGTAGGTCTCAGTGATCTGAATTTGAATCTGTAAACCCTTTACTTTTACCATGCCCCAGGCAAAGAAAAAAGAATTTCTGTTTCGCCAGGAAATTATAGCGCTTGTCTGTCTGTTTTGCGGAATTTTTCTTCTGCTCTGCCTGGTCAGCTATGCCCTTCCTCTGCTGGCTGTCCCGGCAGCTCTGCAGGATCCAGGTGCTAACTGGTGCGGTGCATTTGGTTATTATGCAGCTCATTATCTGTTTTCTTTTCTTGGAATCACCTCTTTTTTTCCCATTCTGATTTTGTTCTACTTAGCGGGTGCTGCTTTTTTTCCCGATATAGATATCAACCGGTTGCCCTCTATAATTGCCGGAATAACGGGTATGCTGCTTGCTACGTCCGGTTTGCTTGCGACAACAGCACAACTGATATTCCCGGCCGAGTTTATTGCACCCGGAGGCTATTTAGGCAACCTGGTAAGAGGAGTTCTCGAACGTATCGTCGGCAGCGTCGGCTCCGTACTGTTACTTGTTTTGCTTTTAATATTTTCTCTTATGGCTGCCGTACGTTTTTCGCCCTTTGCCTTTGTCGGCTGGCTCTGGAGTGGAACGGGAGTG
>WFRY01000338.1 GCA_015486315.1 Desulfobulbaceae bacterium | reverse complement strand
ATGTGTAGACAATGTGACATATATTTGGTCGATCTGATTGAGTGAAACCGCAGGCGTAGCAGGGCTACGTTGAGGATTTCGCGATTGAAGATCGGCCGAAGATATGTTGCAGTGTCTACTCAGAATGTGAAGTTATTGTTGATTGCACCCTAAGGAACTGTATCCCTGAGGATCAGGGCAGAGCACAGGAATAATAACATGGCAGGAAACACATTTGGTACGTTGTTTAAGGTAACCACCTGGGGTGAATCCCATGGCACGGCCCTTGGCGCTGTGATAGACGGATGCCCTCCCGGGATTGATCTGACCCCGGAAATGATTCAGGAAGAGCTTGAGCGAAGGCGTCCCGGCAAAGGCGGGGCTACGTCTCCGCGCAGCGAACCGGATCGGGTGCAGATCATGTCCGGCACCTTTCAGCCCGAGGGCTGTGAATATCCACAGACCACGGGCACACCGATTTCACTGGTAATTTTTAATAAAGATGCCAACTCTAAATCCTACAGCGACCTGCAGGATGTATTTCGGCCCGGCCATGGCGATCTCACCTATCAGGCCAAGTATGGCATTCGCGATCATCGTGGCGGCGGCAGGGCCTCGGGCAGGGAAACCGCCGCCCGGGTGGCAGCCGGGGCTGTGGCCCGCCGGTTTCTTCGTCGGCATGGATTGGCCGTCCAGGCATATACGGTTGCCCTGGGCGGTATTACGGCGAAACAGCGGGATCTGACGCAGATTACCGACAATCGGCTGTTCTGTCCGGATAATGAGGCTGCCGAACGGATGGAAGAGCGGATTCGCGAGGTTCGGAGTCAGGGAGACACTGTCGGCGGCATTGTCGAAATTCGTGCTGCCTGCCTGCCCGGACTCGGTGAACCGGTATTTGACAAGCTTGACGGTGAGCTGGCCCGGGCATTGATGTCCATTGGTGCAGTGAAGGGAGTGGAGATCGGGGCCGGTTTCAGGGCAGCAGCGATGCTGGGATCTGAAAATAACGATCCCATCTCTCCCTCGGGATTTCTGGGAAATAATGCTGGTGGTATCCTTGCGGGAATCAGCAATGGTGAGCATCTTGTTATTCGGGTGGCGGTTAAACCTATTCCCTCTATTCATAAGGAACAGCAGACCGTTAATCTTCATAATGAGTCGGTCAAGATCAAGGTCGGGGGAAGGCATGATATTTCAGCCATCCCCCGGATTATTCCGGTTTGCGAGGCAATGGTTCGTTTGACCCTGGCCGATCATCTCCTGCGTCAGCATGCACTTTTGGGGCTGCAGGGAGCTTTACGGAAGAATAAAAGTGAAAATATCTGAACAGGTTACAATACGGGAAGTCTGGATGGTCAGCCGTGAGTATGACGGCCTGGCCGGAGCGGGCGGGGTTAAAGATGTCTGTCGGCAGCTTGCCGAGGCATTAGTGGCGTTCGGCAGTTGCCGGGTACGGGTGGTCCTGCCGAGGTACGGATTTATGGATGCTGCCGGCCTTGGTTTCAGCCGCATGTCGTTGCCGGGTCCTCCTGGTGCTGCCGATGGTCGCAGCGATTTTGCAGTCGATATGAATTACCCGGGCGAGGAGCGGAGGGAAGCTGTTTCCGTCTGGACTATGACCATCCGGGGGGTTGAGATTTTTTTGCTGGAATCTCCACGGTTTGCCGAGAAGTTGAATGTTTATACCTACACGGCGGATGAGGAAAAAATCAATAGCTGGCAGCAGCGGGGGAGTGGTCATCTTGATTATTTTGCCATGAATATCCTGCTGCAGAAGGCAACGCTTGACCTGCTGATTCTTCTTGATTCCCGGCCCGATGTCATCCACTGTCAGGACGGCCATGCCGCCACCCTTCCCGCCATGATGCGGGAGAATTCCGGCTACCGTCAGTTTTTTGTCAATACCGGTGCAGTGGTGACGATCCATAATGCAGGCATGGGGTATCATCAGGAGGTGGATGATCTTGAGTTTGCCCGTGCCGTTACCGGGTTGCCTTTATCCGTGATCCGGAGCGGTCGTTTAGGAGACAGTTTCGATCCCTTCATGGCGGCGGCAGGCTATGCACGGCTTAATACGGTCAGTGAAAATTACGGTCGCGAACTGCAGGAAACCAGCGAAGATGCCCGTACCGGCTGGCTTGGCCACGAACTCCTGCAGCGTGGAGTGAAACTTGCAGGGATTACAAACGGGATTAATCCGGAGGATTTTAATCCTGCCAAACCAGAAGAACTGGGCATAGACGCACCGTTTGATCCTGAGCAGGGCGATCTTGCCGGTAAGAAGGTCTGCAAAGAGAAAATGCTCACCTCCTGCAGCAGGAAAGGGGAGTGGGAACGGGTTGAGCAGTATGGCCGTTTGAGCGAAGATCCTGATTCTCCCCTGTTTACATTTGTCGGCAGGCTGACCTCGCAGAAGGGTGTTGATGTACTGCTGCAGGCAGTCTCCCTGCTGCTTGCCCGCAGGGAGACAAAAAGATTTCAACTGCTGATTCTTGGATCCGGTGCCCCGGATCTGGAAGAGTATCTGGAGGATTTGACAGCTCAGGAGACCATTGCAGGCAGAATTTGTTTTCTCAAAGGGTATGATCCGGCACTTGCCACGAAAATTTATGCGGCCGGTGATTTTTTTCTCATCCCCTCGCTGTACGAACCCTGCGGTCTGACCGATTATATTGCCCAGCTGCTGGGCAATATGCCCATTGTCCATTATGTGGGCGGTCTGGTCAAGGTCGTGGACGGACAAACCGGCTTTACCTACACGGATCACAGTCCGGATGCGTTGGCCGGGGCCATGCAGCGGGCGCTGGTACTGTACAGCGACGACCCGGAAAAACTGAAGAAAATGCAGCAGGCGGCAGTACAGCAGATTCGCAGCCGGCACAGCTGGCAAAAGGTGATGCAGGATTATCTCGGGCTGTACCGCAAGGCCGTTGCGATGTGCAGCTGATGCAGCTTGTCCCGGCAGAGAGAGCCGCTGACGGACTTCAGGGCCGTGAGGACTGGTTTGAACAGCGGAGGGATTTTTTTATCCGTCAGGTGTTTGATGATTTTTTCCAAATCATCAGTACCTTTCAGGAGCTGTACACGGTTTATCTCGCCTGCCGGCAACCCGGAGCTCAAGGCTGTGCCGATCTGCTGAACAGGAAGAGTGAGGAACTGCGCATTCAAATCTGGGACAAGCTGACCTCGATGGTCGGCACGGAAATGGACAGGGGACCGCTCTGGCGACTTAAAGACCTCTGCCACCGTCTCTGGCCGGAGGATGAACATCCCCGTAATTTTGAGGGCTCACTGATTGACTGGCTTATTGGCTCTATTTTCCATGAGGCCATGAAACTCAAGGAAAATATTTACATCCTCAACAGTTATGGCCCGGCCGGGTTCAAATTCAGTGAGCCGGAATCTTCAAACCGTGGTGCAGGACTCTTGCGGCGGGATATTTCCGTCCCCCGCCTGGCCAGGATGATGGACATCAACGGGTTGATAAAACGTATTGTCGGTGACGTTATCAGCCAGATGGAGCAGCTCGCCTTTCTCTTTGGCCAGACCGGATATATGTTGCGTACCATGGTTTCCGGCCTGTCGCAGAATATGCTGCTGATTCGTTTTCTGGTGGAGCAGGAGGATGCTGTACGCACACTTTGGGGCGAGGGAATGGATGACGTGTTTGCGGATATGTTTTATGGTTCAGCTGAGCAGGGTTTTTGTGCCGCCGGCAGGAGCTACCTGAACGGACAGTGGTACAGCCATGCCCTTGCAATGTATCAACGGGCCGGGGATATTGATCCCGGTTGCGATGAAGCGGTTGCCAAAATATATCAACTGCAGACAATAATTCGCCGGAACAGCGAACTGCTTGGCGCAGTTTGATTTCCGTTTAGCGGTGTAATCCGCAAGAATAGTTATTTCGTAAGCGCTCCATGAACCCCCTGCTGCACGCGCTCAAGTCCCCAGATATACATGGGTATTATCTGGAGCCTTGATCACGCACAGCAGGGTGTTCCTGAAACACTTACATTCCGAGGTGTTATCATGTCAAGAGTGTGGTTAATGAAGCGCTTACGTTATTTCCGTAGCAGATTGTACGGGAAAGATGACTAAATTTCTTTAGGGAGTACGATTATGAGTATAAAAATAGGTATTAACGGTTTTGGACGCATAGGCAGAAATATCTTTCGGGCAATCAGCAAAGACGATGCTTTTGCTGATATTGAAGTGGTGGGTATTAACGATCTCACTGATGTAAAAACCATTGCCCACCTGTTGAAATATGACTCTATAATGGGGGTATATGATGCAGAGGTTGGTGTGCACGATAATGGGGTAACAGTGAACGGCCGGGAGATCCCTGTCTTCGGTCATCGAAATCCCGCTGATATTCCCTGGGGTGAGTTGGGAGCGGAGTATGTACTGGAGTGTACCGGCCTGTTTCGGGATCTGGATTCGGCCAAGGCCCATATCGACGGCGGTGCAGCCAAGGTTGTTATTTCCGCACCGGCCAAGGGCAAGGTGAAGACGCTGGTTATGGGAGTGAACGAGGATGAGTATGATCCTACCATGCACCATGTGGTCTCCAATGCCTCCTGTACCACCAACTGCCTGGCACCTGTGGCCCAGGTAATCCTGGATAATTTTGGTATTAAAAGGGGCTTGATGACCACTGTCCACGCCTACACCGGTGACCAGAGGCTGCTGGATTTTCCCCATTCCGATCTCCGCCGGGCACGGGCTGCGGCCATGTCCATGATACCCACCAATACCGGTGCCGCTGCCGCAGTTGCCCTGGTAATTCCTGAATTAAAGAATAAATTTGACGGATTGGCTGTGCGGGTTCCCACACCGGATGTATCACTTGTTGATGTGGTGATTGAGGTGGAGCGGGAAACATCGGTCACCGAGGTCAACAGTGCACTCCAGGAAGCTGACGGCCGTTTTCTGCGATACTGCGATGAACCGCTGGTCTCCATTGATTTTCAGGGTGATTCACACTCCTCAATCGTAGACAGTCTCTGCACCCGGGTACTGGGTACTTCGGTTAAGATTATGAGCTGGTATGACAACGAATGGGGCTATTCCAACAGGATGCTTGACCTTGTTCTGCACATGGAATCAAACAAGCCCTTGTAATGGTAGAGAAAAAGATGTATACTGCTCCAATTTTAATTGTCGGGTAAATAACTCGGCTCTGTTTCCATTTTTCAAAAGGAGGAAAAAATGAAGAAAACAATTTTAGCAGTTACCGCTGCCCTGGCACTGGTGGCAGGATCTGCTGCGGCTTCCGGCGGGCACTGGGGATATTCCGGCCATGGCGCTCCGGCACATTGGGGAGAGCTGGATCCGGCATTTGAAATCTGCGGCAGCGGTGTAAATCAGTCCCCCATCGACCTGACCGGTTTTATCGAAGCGGAAATGAAACCGATCACCTTTAACTATACAGGGCTTGCCACTGAGATCCTGAATAACGGTCATTCCATTCAGGCCAACTATGCAGCCGGTTCAACCATGACTGTTGCCGGTAAGACCTTTGAGCTCAAGCAGTTTCATTTCCATTCACCGAGTGAAAATACCATTAATGGTGAGTTCTTCCCCATGGAAGGTCATTTTGTTCATGCCGACAAAGACGGTAATCTCGCTGTAATCGCTGTAATGTACAAGATCGGTGATGCAAACGGCGGGATGGAAAAACTCTGGAAACAGATACCGGCCAAAGTAGGCGACAAGGTAGCGCTGGCAAGCCAGGTAAAGGCTGAAGAGTTGATCCCTGAGGACAAAGACTACTATCGTTTTAACGGTTCCCTGACCACCCCGCCCTGTTCAGAGGGTGTCGTCTGGATAGTTATGAAAAAACCGGTAACCGTTTCGGAAGCCCAGGTAAAACAGTTTACTGACGTTATGGGTATGCCGAACAATCGTCCGGTACAGGGCACGCACGCTCGTCCGATCCTGCAGTAACCCGTACCTGAAAATTTGCACATTTTCCCCAACCCGATCTGTTCTGGATCAGGTTGGGGATTTTTTTTCCATGTTCGTCCCTCCCCATGTGCCTGAAGTTTTCCACAGTCGTATATTGAAAAATTCGTAAAACAGGTTGAACTGATTGGATAAATTAAAGACTGTAAAACAGGTTCATGCTGCAGTCCAACAGGCGGTACAGGGAGATTGCGTTGCCGTGACTGTTCAGGGCGACTGCATGGCTCCCCTGATAAAAAATGATGCCCTGGTCCGGATTTCTCCTGCCCGCTGGTATTGGCCCGGAGATGTGGTGGTCGTCCTGGCCGGAAATGGACGGTATCTGGTGCACCGGGTTATCGGAGTGTACCGAAAATCAGCTCAAATCAAGGTGGTGACCCAGGCGGATTCCGCGCCCTGTCCCGACACTGCCGTCTATATGGATGAGGTACTTGGCAGGGTTTCAGGCGGTTGCTGCCATCCCCATGTCATTCATGTTCCCCTCTCTCACCGACTGCGTGCAGTTTGGCGTTTTATTCGCTTCGGCCTGATCTTCTTTTACAGGAAACATTTTTAATTTCTGCCAAACGGGCGTAATGCCTGAACCCGGTCCGGATTCCCTGAGCCTGTAGTTCCGGTGATTGGAACAAGCCAGTATGTTTCCGGTTCTTTTTTTATTGTGCTGTAGAGCGGTTCCGAGATCTGGTGTGAATTTTCTACAAGATTGTACAGAACAGAGTCAACGCCGAAGAAACCGTCAAGCAGATGTACTACAGTGTGGAGGATCTTGGTGCTGTACCCCTGCTGCAGGGAGCTCCAGGTTTTCGGGTCGGCAGCACCCTCGGTCTGGAGTTCGGCAACCAGGTCTTCAATGGCCTGTCTGTTTTTTTGTATACCGATCTCCAGTTTATTAAAAAAATGCGGTTTTGTTGCATTGATGACGGCGCTACCGTCAATGTGAATTGTGTCGTAGCGAACCAATTCGTTTTTGGCAAAAAAGGAGCGGACGTGCTCCTCTGCTGTTTGTTGGTCCTTACTCTGGACGAGCAGATCGTGTTTTCCTGTTATTATGTTCATCTCATTGTCTCTTTGTTTCTTTCCAGTATCCCTGAATAATGTCTCCGGGTCAAGAGCGTCACAGCACCGCTCTGAAATTACATTTTTGTGTTTTTTATAGATCCGCTTTTTTGCATCGGCTGAACTGGACCCGGGTTTGTTTTAAATAATCAACTGGAGTCCGCTTCGCAGGCGCTTCATTAACTCCACTCTTGACTTGATAACATCTCGGTGTTCATGAAGCGCTTACCCTGCTTCATCCGTCAATGCAGGCATGGAGAAAGGGAAGATATTTACATATTTGGAATATTTATTAATAAATTATTACATAATTGTTAGCAAAAGAATAAGGGGACTGGTCGATTGTTGCATCGGGTGACGGGCCTGAATTTACATTATTCCGGATAGTTACATGGATAAGTTTTTCCAGATAAAATCTTGGCATGAAAGTTGTAAAGAACCGGGACAGTAAATGTATATGTAACCACACATCCTGGAGGAAGTAATGAAGAAGATTGAAACAATCATTAAGCCGTTCAAACTTGATGACCTGAAGGAGGCCCTGCATGAGTTGAATGTCCAGGGTATGACCGTGAGCGAGGTAAAAGGATTCGGCCGTCAAAAAGGACACACCGAGATCTACCGCGGAGCAGAATACATGGTGGATTTTATACCGAAAATCAAGGTTGAAATCATCATTGAGGCCACCCGCGTAGAAGAGATAGTCGAGGCGATCATTACCTCTGTCCGTACGGGCAAGATAGGTGACGGTAAAATTTTTGTGTTACCGGTTGAACAGGTGGTCCGTATTCGAACCGGCGAAACCGATAAGAAAGCCATTTAATAGCAACTAAACGGTCAACGTTACATCTATCATCTGATACCTGTAACCTGATACCTGAAAGAGGAGCTGTACCAATGCGAAAGAAAATAACCCCGGTCACTGTTGTCCTTGTCCTGCTGGCAGCGGGGTCCGCCTTTGCTGCTGATAATATTGTAGAGATTACCCTGGAAGGAAATGCCGCTGCAGTAGGCAATGTGCAGACCAATCTCAATTTTATCTGGACCCTGATTGCTGCTGCCCTGGTCTTCTTCATGCAGGCAGGCTTTGCCATGGTGGAGTCCGGTTTTACCCGGGCAAAATCGGCCTGTAATATCATGATGAAAAACCTGCTCGATTTTTCCATGGGTTCCATAGCCTTCTGGGCCATCGGGTTCGGCATCATGTTCGGCACCACCAGGACCGGCTGGTTCGGTACCACTGATTTTTTCCTGTCCGGCTGGACAGGACCGGATGGTGACCAGTGGATTCTTGCCTTCTGGATGTTCCAGTGTGTGTTTGCCGCCACTGCTGCCACAATCGTCTCCGGCGCGGTTGCAGAGCGGACAAAATTTACCGGTTATCTGGTCTATTCTGCAGTCGTCTGCGCGTTTATTTATCCGGTGTTCGGTTCCTGGGCCTGGGGATCCCTTCTTAATGGAAACGGCTGGCTTGAGGCGAAGGGCTTTATCGATTTTGCCGGATCAACCGTTGTCCATTCCATTGGAGGCTGGTGTGCCCTGGCTGGTGCCATAGTTCTTGGTCCCCGGAAAGGTAAGTATGGTCCCAGGGGCGAGGTACGGGCAATTCCCGGTCATAATATCCCGATGGCTGCTATCGGTGTCTTCATCCTCTGGTTTGGCTGGTTCGGATTTAACCCGGGTTCCACCACCACCGGCGATACATCTATTGCCATGATTTTTGTAAATACGAATTTATCTGCAGCGGCAGGAGTGCTCTCGGCTATGCTGGTTTCCTGGCTTATGTTTAAAAAGCCTGATATCGGTATGAGTTTAAACGGTGCCCTGGCAGGACTGGTCGGCATTACTGCCGGTTGTGCCAACGTCACTCCCAGCAGTGCGATCATCATCGGCCTGATTTCCGGCGTACTTGTTGTGCTCTCGGTTGTTACCATTGACCGGATGCATATCGATGATCCGGTTGGTGCCGTATCCGTGCATGGCGTCTGCGGTGCCTGGGGTACCCTGGCAGCCGGTCTGTTCAACATGGAAGGAGTGACGGCCGCAATCATAACAACCCAGCTCATCGGCATTGCAGCTGCATTTGTCTGGGCATTTGGTACCGCCTTTATCCTCTTTAAAGTGATCTCAATGACCATCGGCCTGCGCGTCTCTGAAGAGGACGAGCTGCTTGGGGTTGATATCGTTGAGCATGGCGCCCATGCCTACAACGACTTCCAGACCATGAACTGATCTCTTCTCTCGCAGCAGGCCTCTTGCCGGCCTGCTGCCTCCTGCTTCTCCGCCGTCTGTCCGGTCCCTCCTTTTTCCGGGCAGGCGGTTTTTTGTAACCGCTCAGGTGGCAAAATGTATTATTTTTCCGGTGAGAATGAATGAGATTTTTCTTATCACTGTAGCGGATTGACCTTTATTGATACAGAAGAATTGTATTGTAATTGTTTATCAGCTACCATGATATTCCTGTCACCGTCTATCAAGGTGAAGGTCCATATCCCCTCTATGGAAGGCACAAAAGAAAAGGCACCACTATTGTCTGCAAACAGGACAGTCTCCCCCTGTTCCTTTTGTTGAAGAAACGGGCTGGAGGTGTCAAGTCCCTGAACACCCGTCTTATAGTTCAAATATTCGACGAGTATTTTGGCGTGCGGGATAACTTTTCCCCGGTCATCAACTGCCTGGGCACGAAACAGAGTTCCTGTATACACGCCGTAGGGTGCTGACAGCGGGATTATTTCCGGTGCGTTCTGAAAAATACGATACGGCCAGTCAGTGATAAAGCCGCCATTATTGATGAAGAATTTGCTTATTTTCCGTATATAAATTCCCTGCTCCTTTTTCCAGTGCTGATTATGCTTTATTACAAAGATATAATCACCTGCCCTTGGAATTATTTTTCTGTCCAGCGGGATACTATAGCTCTCACCCGCGGCGTCATCTCTGACTGTATAGAAGTCGGGGACAGCCAGATCCGAGATATCCTTCGTTGTTCCCTCGTGGACCAGAGAGATTGACTCAAGCCCCTTAAGATTTTTACTGTCCTGCGCATGGAGTCTGATCCCCATGATGTTGTCTCCTTTCCAGGGGACAAAATGAACCACTTTCAGGGTTTTTCCACCATGACCGTTGCCAAGCGGGAAAATAACCGTTGTATGCGCGAAGACACAGACCGGAAGCTGCAGCATCAGGATTAATAAGATGGTACTTATCTTCATCGTTTAAATTCTCCATTTCATGTTTTACTTGATGGTCCTGCCAAAAAATTTTTCCGTTCGTCATCCCACCGGTGCGTGGGTTCATCCTGGCCCTGATGTTTTTACAAAGATGTCCTCTTAACGTAACTATTCAGGTGGGTGCAGAAAACTTGCAAAACCACCGTCCTGTAACTGTTCAGGAGGGCCTTAGATTTGTTCATTTAAGACTGTGAAGCGTACTTGTGTTACTCGAGCAGGCTTAAATGGGCGAAGATAAGGTGCTCCTGAACAGTT
>WFRY01000337.1 GCA_015486315.1 Desulfobulbaceae bacterium | reverse complement strand
TGCGGAACTTTGAGCGGTTGACAGCAATGAAAGAGCGGGTACTGGTCAGTCAGCTCTTCGGCGGTGTCGGCACCATGGATCCCTTTGCCGACAACGCCTTTGCCCTGCTTGAAATCTTTTCCGCCCGCCTGGAGCTGAAACCGGCCAACGTTGCCTGGCATGCCTCCCGGGACCGCATCACCGAATATCTCACCACCCTGGCCATGATTTCCGGCACTCTGGCAAAAGTTGCCGACGAAATCCGCTGTCTGGCCCGTAACGAGATCGGAGAGATGGAAGAACCGTTTCAAATGGGCAAAATCGGCAGCAGCACCATGCCCCACAAGAGAAATCCGGAAATGTGTGAACAGGTCGTCGTGCTGGCCAAACTGATTAACTCGAATGCCTCTCTGGGCTTTGAAGGATTGATCAGTGAGCATGAGCGAGACTATCGTTCCGTACGGCTTGAATGGGTCACCATCACCGACACCTCGCTCTTTACCTGCGGCCTGCTGGCACTCATGAAAAATATTCTCAGTGACCTCAGGATTCATGAGGACAGGGTTCAGATAAATGTGGATCGGGCAGCTCCCCTGATTTCAACCGAGGCCCTGATGTTTTTTCTCGGCAAGACCATGGGCAAACAAATAGCCCACACCCTTATATATGAGACATCCATGCGGGCTGTGGAGACAGGAGAGCCGATGCTGGACATCCTGATGCAACGTCCGGAGATAGCCGGAACCTACAGTCGGCAGGAAATTCTCCAGAAAATGCTGCCGGAAAATCATGTCGGCATGTCGCAGGCCCTTACCCGGCGCACCATTGAGTATGCAGAAAAGCTGCTGAACAGGCAGCAGCACCCCTCTCAGGTGGAAAATAAAAAATGTCCTTTGGCAACGGAGAACGGAACATGCTGCAGGTAGATGGTTCAACAGCTTCCCCGGAACGTTACCGACGCCAGATTCTGCTGGACGGCTGGGGTACGGAAACCCAGGAAAAGCTGAACAAGAGCAGGGTGTTCATTGCCGGTGCCGGTGGACTGGGCTGCCCGGTTGCCATAAACCTTACCAGTGCCGGGATCGGCAACATCACAATCTGCGACTGCGACACCGTAGATGTAAGCAATTTAAACCGCCAGTTTCTGCACGCGGAAAAAAATATCGGCAGGGACAAGACAGCCTCGGCATTACAGGTCCTGTCACAATTTAACTCGGAACTGAACTATACCGCCATCAACGACAAGATCAGCGCAGGTAATGTTGACGATCTTGTTGCAGATGCAGATATCATCCTTGACTGCCTGGATAATTTTTCCGCCCGCTATGCACTCAATGAATGTGCTCTCCGTAAGCACATCCCGCTCGTTCACGCCGCTGTCTGGGGAATGGAAGGCAGGGTTACCTTTTTAAATCCTCCCGAAACCCCCTGCCTTGCCTGCCTCTTTCCGGTCGCGCCTGCACAGGAAGAAATTCCGGTACTCGGTGTTGTAACCTGTGCAACAGGCAGCCTGCAGGCCATGGAGGCAATCCAGTTTTTAAGCGGCTCCCGCCCTTCCCTGTCCGGCGAAATGCTGATTATGGACTACTCAGTCATGCGCCAGCAGACACTTGAAATATCCAGAAATCCCGACTGCCCGGTATGCAGCCATCTATAAATCTCTCGACTGCCTCCCTGCCATAGACTCCACCCATGCCTCCTGCAGGCCCCTTTGTTTTCTTCCTGATGAGATTTACCCTCCAGAGAACAGGTGCAATTTTTTACCTGCACCTGAATAGTTACTTCTTAACTGTCTTTTTTTCTGTTATGTTCATCTCAATATTTTTATAACATTTTTAGTCAGCGCTTCATTAACTACACTCTTGACATGATAACACTTCGGAATGCAGGCGTTTCAGGAACGCCCTGCTGTGCGTGATCAAGGCACCCGATAATACCCCCTGTAGATTTGGGGACTTGAGCGCGTGCAGCAGGGTGTTCATGGAGCGCTTACCATTTTTAACGTATGACTTTTGAAGGGCTTTTCATTACCTGAACAATGCAACCCGGCATAAAACTCCTCACATTACTGCTTACCACCCTGCTGCTGCTGCAGGCGCACCGGTCCATGGCTGAAGGCGATACCGGCAGCCTGCCTGCACTGTTCACTGTCCCGGAGAGCACCTTCCTGCCCGACAGCTGTGACAGGGCAAGAGACTGGTACGAGGAAGGATTAGTCCTGTCGGACAACTCCGACCGGGAAGTCTACTGCTACCAGCGGGCCACTGACCTCTGCCCCGGGTTTGTTGCCGCCCATAACAGATTGGGTGAGGTCTACAAAAACCAGGGCAAATACCTCTTAAGCATTGAGGCATTCAAGCAGGCCAGAATTCAATCATTTTCAAACAACCGTTTTGCCTCCAGTTCAGGTTCAAAAGCGTTATTTCTCGATTCCGTCGTCAGCCTGGGTGAAATCTATAGAATACAGGGAAAGTATAAACTGGCGGCGGAAGAATTCTCCAAGGCCCTGGAAATAGATTCCACATCCCTGGCGGCCCAGAACCAGTTGCAGTATGTCTATAAGAGAATGCATCTGTATGACAATGCCCTTTCCCCGCATAACGGGATGCTGGAAAATGCTATTTTTACACGTATTCCCGGCATGACGCTTCCCAGGAATACATTTTCATTTGATCTCTTCTATCGCACCTGGGACCAATCCGCCCCCATTGCCCCCTTTACCCTGGATTCATGGCGGGTACTCAGTCAGTTTATCTTTTCCCCCACACTTCCCGATGAACTCAAGCTGCTCCTCTTCACGGATGCCCTGATTCCCGAGAGAGACCCGAGCAATCCAATCGGCCCTCTGGATGATTTCATACAGGGATTTCTTGTCTATGATGAAAGAAAGGTTAATGTCAAGGTCGGATCACTGTCCATGCGCTATGGGCTGACAAACAACCTGACTCTCGGGATAATTCCTAAGTTTTTTTCTAAAACCCTGGATATTCAGTTTCAGGATTTCAACAGTTTTACCCCGCCTGATGCCCAGACGGCAAACAGCTTCGGTGACACCGAGCTGTTCTTTAAATACCAGGTATGGGGTAAAAGACATAAGCATCTTTCCCTCTACACCATGGTCAACCTGCCTACCGGAGATATCGTGGAAGTTGCCGGTGATGAACCGTTGATTACCCGGACAAATATTCCGGATGTTCCGGATTCCGTGACTGATCCGGCACAGACCAAAATCATGTTGACATTTCCTCCAACAAGCCCGCCCGAGCCTTTTACAGGATCTTATGTCACTGAAACCTGGGAGTTCAAACGTTACATCCCCTATGGATCGGAAAGTTATGATATCACCCCGGGTCTTGCCTTTACCATGGGACTTGATCCGTTTATACTCCTGGCAAACATGCAGTACAGGATCACCAATGGAAAACAGGTCGGTGATGACTTTCGTCTTAATACCGCCGTTATCTATCCCGTGACCCGCAATGTCAATGCTACTATGGAGATGAACTATCGGTGGAAGGGAGATGTTACCTTACTGCAGAATATTACTTTTTTTAAAATTCGACCCAGTGCCCTCAACCTTGACCCCGGCACTCCGGCCGGTCCTGTTTCGGGTGACATTGAATTTACGGAACTTGGTGGTCACAGCCTTTTTCTCTCCCCGGGCCTGCAGATTTTGCTGGGCAATAAATTTAAATTCGAAATCGGCATGCAGATTCCTGTTATAAGACAGACCGACGGCTGGATGGAAGATATTGTCTATCACGTAGGTGTCCAACTGATGACTTTTTAAATATGACTTCTTATGAAAAGTCATTTTATAACATTTAACTGCAGGTCCCGAACAGTTCGGGCCGGAATTCCCAAGAGCGGAATCCCCGGTTTCGGACTTTGCCTGTTCTCTGTGTACGGGATGCTTCTTTTCATTATCAGCGGCTGCAGCTCCACTATTTTTTCAGCACATAGAGAAAAATTAGCTATTGAATATAATCTCAGCCCGCCGAAAGAAAAAATCTTGATTGCCGACAATACGATTTACCAGAATAATCGATCCGGGATTCAAATTCGTGGAACCACACCGGTACTGGTCAGCAACTGTAATGTATACCAAAACGGACGTGCCGGTATCAACGTTGAAAATTCAGGCGATGTTATGGTTATAGGCAGCAGTTTCTTCCAAAATGGAACCAGTGGTGTAGTGGGCAATAATGCTGCACAAATTATAGTCAGAGACAGCCGGATACATCAGAATCGCAGGGCGGGTATACGGATCAGAAAGAGTGAAAAACCCGCTGGAGAGGCCACACTTGTTTCGCTGGTGAATAATAAAATATTTCTCAATCATCGCGGGGGACTACATGCAATTTCCAGCGCTTCAACTCCGATAGAAATATTTGCCTCGGGCAATGCCATATATCGCAATAGTGAGGCCGGTATCAGGATTGAGGACAACGTCTATATGGCTGCAACCGAAAACACAATCTACAGGAACAAAACTTCCGGGATTTCCTCCTATATCACTGTCGATGTATCACCGAAACTGGATGTATACCAAAACAAAATCTATTTTAACAGTGGACCGGGAATTTTTATCCATAGTGGAAGTACAGGAGACATTGGAATCAGTAACAACTGGATATATAACAATTATCTGGCAGGAATTGCCTGTGGCTTATGGAATGGGCCTGAAAAGGAAAAAATTGACGTAGAAATCTTCCATAATACTATTGTCGGCAACGGAAGCAATGACCTGGGAACAGGTGTACGTAATTACAGTTCAGGAAGCGTCGTCATTAAAAATAATATTATATCGTACAACTACACCTCCGGAATTCTCGCTGATAACTGTCGGGGAAGTTCCTATAATCTTCTGTTTGCCAATGCTGCAACATCTCGCGCTGAAGGCGACACAAAACGACAATCTATTTTCATAGAAAGAGAACAGTACGCCGGCTGCTCCGGCAAACAATGGGGTGATATTCTGGCTGATCCCCTGTTTGTCAATCCCGATCAGTATGATTTTTCTCTCCAGCCTGATTCACCGGCCAGAGATGCGGCCACGACCATTCACTCTCCCTACTTTGATGAATGGCCAAACAGTAATCTCGGGGCTGCCCCCTCACTTCTTCCCGACAGTTAAACTCCCGGGCAGCCAATGACCATAATTCGCAGACAAAACCGGCTCCAGCCTAAAGAATACACACCTGCGTGGTTGGTATTCCTCTTCAGCCATGCCCTGCTCTGCCTGCTCCTGCTCATCCCGGGAACCGGTCTGGGAGCAGAGAAACAGCATTCGACCACCTATCCCGACAAAAAAGAGACCTTGACAACCAAGGAGTGCATGCAGTGCCATCCAAATATTGCAGCCATGCTGAGATCAGCCGGGGCCATGCACAGTCGGGTGGAGTGCCGGCAATGCCATCTGCAATTCCACACCTTCATAGCCGGCAAGACAAACTACGAGGATATTCTTCCCAAATGTGCCAGGTGTCATGAACATCCCCACGGAGAAGAACTCCTGCAGTGCAGCAGCTGCCATCAGGAAGCACATTCGCCGCTCTATATTCCGGCAAGCCGGGCCCTTTCCCAGGGATGTTATGTCTGTCATCCCGGACCGGACAAGGACATTAAAACCTTTTCAACGAGACACACCGACCTGTACTGCACTGCCTGCCATCATACAAAGCATGGACATATCCCGGAATGTCTTGAGTGTCATAAACAACATACCGGAACATTACCCGCACCGGGAAAAATGGTCCGGAGCAGCGCCCCCCTTGACCAATGTCTATCCTGCCACCCCCCGCACAAGGCGCTCAAAGTCGCATATCCGGATGACACACCAAATGCCGTCTGCAGCTACTGTCATCGCAAGGCCAAAGAGATGCTGGAACAGAGCAATACAAAACATACTGCCCTGCTCTGTATCAAATGTCATCCCGAACAGCATAAGACCATCAAACGATGTATTGAATGTCACGGCAGTCCCCATCCCGAAAAAATGCTGAAAAAATTCAACTCCTGCGGCGGTTGCCATGGAGTGGCCCATAGCCTGGTGAAATAGATGTCCTGGTGGAAAAAAAATATTCACTTCATCATGCCTGCCGCCATAATCTGGTCGGTATTCTGTTTCAGTATACTGCCTGCACCGGCAGAAGATACTGTCGACAGGAAGGGACCGAATCCGGTAACAGTACCCGATACCGTGCAACGCCTCTGCTACGACACCCGTACCGCAATCCCCTGTCCTGAACCCGGCACTCCTTTTTACGGACAGGACGCCAACTACTCAATCAATGCGCCGGTATATGAACTTATCAATGAAAACCAGGAAGAGGTAATAATCGACCATACCACCGGCTTAAGCTGGCAGCGGTTACCTGACGGAAAAAAACGAACCTGGAGTGAGGCCATAGACTACACGGATGCCCTTGAACTGGCAGGCTTTAACGACTGGAGGCTGCCGGAAAAACAGGAACTGCAGACCATCTTGTCCTATGGGAAAATCCCGACACCGTTACTGCCCCCTGCCGCGGAATCAAAACCAGGCAGGGAAGACTCCCACCCCGGTGCCTGGACACTGACCACCCGGGTCTTCCCCTCTCTTACTGCCAAAGCGATCCGACTGGATGACAACCGGGGAATAATCGCCGACAAATATGAAAAAAAATACGTGTATGCCGTACGGGGACCGGCTCTTACTTTTGGAATATTTAAAGACAACGGTAACGGAACCGTTACAGACAGCATGACCGGCCTCATGTGGCAGGCCGATGAAACGCTGCCGCTCAACTGGGAGCAGGCACTGGCCTATTGCGGCAAACTTGATCTTGGCGGCTTTAACGACTGGCGTCTGCCGACAATCAAGGAACTTTCCACCTTAGTGGATGAAAGCAGTATCAATCCTTCAATAGACACCGACTTTTTCCCGGTGACCAGTTCCACCCCGTACTGGACAGGGACAACGTTCAACGGCCATCCCGGATTTGCCTGGTATGTCCGCTTTGACAACGGCCTTGAATATAACGGAGGATATAAGGGTCGACGTTACTCCATCCGTGCTGTCAGAGGCGGAACAATAGCCCAATCTCCTGCAGAACCTTCCATACTTCCGCGTCCAATACCGGAAGAAGAGGTTCCACAGGTCATGCCGGAAAAACCGACCGTTCCCGACACCGACAGTATGGATTTACTTGAACCCTACCCGCTTGACCCGGATGCAAACTATGATTGATCCGGCAGAGACGGCACAGGGCATGATAAAAAAAGCTCTGCGCCTCTCTGCGGTGAGTCTTTTTATTTTCTGATTAGGTATGAAACTCAGCCAACTTTCAGCCAACGTTGCAATATTGCGATATAAAGAGGAAAAATAATAGATCGAAGGCTGCGCTTATCTCCCGACAAAGGAACTCGGGATGACAGGAGTGGGCAGCACTCTGATGTAAGCGCTCCATAAACACCCTGCTGCACGCGCTCAAGTCCCCAGATATACAGGGGTATTATCGGGGGCCTTGATCACGCACAGCAGGGCGTTCCTGAAACGATTACATTCCGAGGTGTTATCATGTCAAGAGTGTAGTTAATG
>WFRY01000336.1 GCA_015486315.1 Desulfobulbaceae bacterium | reverse complement strand
TACTGTATCCATGCTGGTTGAATGGGGTGATGGAAACACAGCGTACAGTATCTTGATGAAGAAATGATGAAGGCTCATTTGGGGACAGTAGACAAGAGAGTAAAAAATGCTGCTACCGACTTTGACTTAAATTTTCTATAATAATTTTAGTATATACAGAGCTCAGGAGGTAAAAACATTTCTGGATGCCCGATAACAACACTCGGGCATGACGGGGGTGAAGAGGAGCAGTCGGAATTATGATTGGTAAGCGTTCATGGAGCGCTTACTATGATTGAATCTGCGTCGTTCAGTACTGCTCCCGGTATCGGTAATACGTAAGCGCTCCATGAACCCCCTGCTGCACGCGCTCAAGTCCCCAGATATACAGGGGTATTATCGGGGGCCTTGATCACGCACAGCAGGGTGTTCCTGAAACGCTTACATTCCGAGGTGTTATCATGTCAAGAGTGTGGTTAATGAAGCGCTTACGGTAATACTTTTTTCCTTAAAAACTGACTACTTTGTCGCTTTTTTTGATGAGGTTGGCGAGATCAATCTGTTTGGCTCGATTATGGTATCCATCCTCCACACCGTGGAGGTCAAGGAGCTTGCCTCAGGCCTGCAGTACGCCTTCGGAAAGGGTGAAAAGTTTCGCCTGCTCCAAAATGGGATATTTTTCAGATGAGAGAGTCGCGTAGTTGACGGTCGGTCCATCAAGAAAAATGGTTACCTCGTCCATTTGCTCGAGCATCAGGTTGCCGAGACGGAAACAGTTCCAGAGTATTTCAGGGTTGTCGCTGCAGGCGATCAGGCCGATATTCATGATGGACCTCCTTTGAAGGAAAAAATAGTTTAATGGGTATCATAAAAATGTAAGTGATCAGGGGCACCGCATCTTCGCACGATCGCGACTGCCCGCATAGAGGGGCTATAGCGACCAGTCACGATCGTACGAATCTACGGCACCCCTGATCACTTACAGGATTAAGGTAGATGAAAACACACAGTTACAAATCATGTGGCCAGTTACATAAAAATGATTGCAGATACTGTTTCATTTGACCGCTGCCTAAGTTTGAGTTTCCAGGCAATAGCGCCGGGATGAAAGAGTGTGAGTCGGTACATGGAGTTTGTCGATTCACTGTTGCAAAATCGTAACTATTCAGGTATCAGCACAATGTTGGCATAACCTGTGGCCTGTAACTGTTCAGATGGGGTGCAACTGAACAGTTACGCAAAATCTATTATTAAGAGGGGTGCAATGGGGAATATAACAGGAAAAAATATTTTTCGCAGCCAGGGCGTGTTACTGCTGCTGTCTCTGATTTTTCTTTTGCCGCCGGCAGCCCATGCATCCGTGCAGGACGAAATAAACCATCTGCTCAATTACATTGAAACCTCTGATTGTATATTTATCCGGAATAACAGCCGTCACACCCCGGCCAAAGCTGTTGAGCATATTAAAAGGAAATATAACTATCTTAAAAAACGGATTAAGAGCACGGAAGATTTTATAAAAGGTGCTGCAAGCAAGAGCAGTATGTCCGGTAAGCCCTATATGATTATCTGCAGCGGCAAAGAAATGGTAACTGCGGACTGGCTCCGTGCCGAGCTGCAGCGATACCGGGAACAACATGCAGACAGCGCCCGGGTACCGGAAGAAAAGATACCGGGAGGGGCATATTCACTCCCCGGACAATGATGGGTGCTGCTGAATGCTCCCTGGCTTTGCTCTGCTCCTGCAGCCAAGAGATGGTATCGAAATATTCCTGCCTGTATGCCGGTGCGGCCGGCGGGTGTCCGGAGAGGTAACTCAAAAATGAAAACTCCTTTTCTCTCCCGCACTGTAATTATCCTCGGCCTGGTCTCCTTTCTTAATGACACTGCCAGTGAAATGATCACACCTCTGCTGCCGGTTTTTCTGACAGCTACTCTTGGGGCCGGACCTGCCATCGTCGGTCTGGTGGAAGGGGTTGCCGAGGCAACAGCCAGTCTGCTTAAGCTCATGTCCGGCCGAATGGCGGATAAGGGATGGAATCATAAGTGGTTGGTTTTAGGTGGGTATTCGGTTTCCAACCTGGCCCGGCCGTTGATCGGGCTGGCCGTGAGTTGGAACCTGGTGCTGCTGTTTCGTTTTCTTGATCGGGTTGGGAAAGGATTGCGTACCTCTCCCCGGGATGCACTGATTGTCGGTACTACGGATTCAGATAGATTGGGAAGGGCTTTTGGTTTTCACGGGGCTCTTGATAATGCAGGGTCCATGCTGGGCCCCCTCTGTGCCTGGTACCTGTTGAGCAGAGATATAAGCATGGGCCATGTTTTTCTCTGGTCCATGATTCCTGGTATCCTGGTTGTCTGTCTGCTTGTTTTCGGTCTGGATGCAACGCCGACACCAACGGTGATGAAACAGCTGCCACCGTTGCGTTGGTCTGTTCTGGATCGCCGGTTGCGGGGACTTATTCTCGCAGCCGGCGGGCTTGCTCTGGCCAGTGCCCCGGAGGCATTTCTGGTGCTCTGGGCAACAGGGAGGGGACTGCAGATTGCATGGGTACCGCTGATCTGGGCTGCTGCCAGTGCTGTTAAGGCGGTGGTGGCAGGTCCGGCCGGTGGTCTCTCGGATACATTCGGCAGGCTTCCCGTGCTCCTGTGCGGCTGGACGTTCCGTATCCTGCTTCTGCTGGCTCTTGCCTGGAGTTGCTCCACTGCTCATCCCGTGCTGGTCTGGCCTCTTTTTCTGGCCTATGCGGCATCACTTGCAGCAACCGAGGGTGCTGAGCGTGCACTGGTGGGAGACTTTGCCCGCAGCAAAGAACGGGCCACAGCGTTTGGACTCTATCACATGGTTGTTGGTCTTGCCGTACTTCCCGGAGCATTACTGTTTGGTACGCTCTGGCAGGTTGCCGGTCCGGCTGCTGCTTTCCTGCTCAATGCACTGCTCTCCACCGGAGCCATAATACTTATGCAGTGGCAGTACAGACGGCATTAGTCGTTTGTTACTTTTCAATTCCAGCACCAATCTACAGGCACATAGGACTCAAACTATGCAAGAAAATCAAATAATATCATGGGGTAATGGATCCGTAGGAGCCCGCCCGTGCGGGCGATTGGTGGTATACATATCAACGTAACATATGATCATCGCCCGCAGTGAAGGCCCCTGCTTTGTACAACCTGATCGGACGAAGTTGAGGTGTTGGTAAACGTTTCCCATAAAACGACAACAGCCCCTTCCGTTTGACCGGAAGGGGCTGTTGGGTGGAACAGTCGGGTTAACGGATTACATTAATCCTCTTCAAGGGCCTTGAAGCGACCTTTGAGAAACTTCCATGCCTTTTCAACATCCTTTTGCGAGGCTGCCATAAGTTCATCGCAGTGCTCGGGGTTGGACATCTTGAGCATCCGGTAACGGTTTTCGTTTAAGGCGTAATCCGCAAACTTGATGGTCGGCTCTTTGGAGTCGATGATCAGGGGATTTTTACCTGCATCTTCCAGTTCCGGGTTATAGCGGTACAGCGGCCAGTGACCACAGGCCACAGCCTTTTTCTGCTGCTCCAGACCAAAGGCCAGGTTCAGGCCGTGGTTGATGCAGTGGGCGTAGGCAATGATGATGGATGGACCGTCATAAGCCTCGGCCTCGTTGACCGCCTTGACCAGTTGCTGAGGATCGGCACCAAGGGCAACCCTGGCTACGTACACGTTGCCGTAGGTGGAGAAGATCATGCCCATGTCCTTCTTGGGCATCTTTTTACCACCAGCGGCAAACTGGGCAACTGCTGCACGCGGGGTTGATTTGGACATCTGGCCGCCGGTGTTGGAGTAGACCTCGGTATCCAGAACCAGAACGTTGACGTTCTCGCCGGATGCCAGTACATGGTCCAGACCGCCGTATCCGATGTCATAGGCCCAGCCGTCACCACCGAATATCCAGCAGGATTTTTTCACCAGGTAGTCGGCACAGTGGTAGAGGCGTTTAGCCACGGCACTTTTGCTGCCTTCCAGCTTCGCTTTCAGGGCTGCAACCCGATCACGCTGGGCCTCGATCTCGTCCTGGGTCTGCTGGTCGGCCTTGATAATCTCATTGGCCATTTTTTTGGTGATCAGTTTTTCCGCAGCCGCCTCGTCAAGCAGTTCCGTAGCCTGATGTCCCAGCTTGTTTATAGCCTGGCGCATACCAAGTCCGTACTCCGCGTTATCCTCAAACAGGGAGTTGGACCATGCCGGACCTCGACCGTCGGCACGTTTAGCATACGGAGTGGTTGGCAGGTTGCCGCCGTAAATAGAGGAACAGCCGGTGGCATTGGCAATCATCATCCGGTCACCGAACAGCTGGGTAACCAGTTTGATGTACGGAGTCTCACCGCAACCGGCACAGGCGCCCGAGAACTCGAACAGGGGCCGTTTGAACTGGCTGCCCTTGATGGTAGCCGGGTTGATTAATGCACTGTCAACCTCGGGCAGGCCCATGAAGGTTTTCCAGTTCTTGGATTCGCGATTTCGCAGGGACACACTGTTGGCGACCATTTTGAGGGCACGTTCATCGGTCTTGTTGCCGTCTTTGTCTTTTTTGCGGGCAGGACAGACATTAACACACAGGGTGCAGCCGACACAGTCCTCGGTGGAGACCTGGATGGTAAATTTCATACCCTTGAAATCTTTACCGACAGCCGCTGCAGTCTTGAAGCTCTTGCCTGCTTTGGCTTTTTTAAGGTCAGCAGGTTTGACGACCTTCATTCGGATACAGGCATGGGGGCAGACCATGGAACAACGGCCGCACTGGATGCAGGTTTCCGGATCCCACTGGGATACATGGACGCCGATTGAACGTTTTTCCCACTGGGTGGTTGCCGTCGGCCAGCGTCCGTCAGCAGGAATCTGAGAAACTTTCAGGTCCTCGCCCTTGCCTTCCATCATTTTGGCAGTGACTTCTTTGACAAAATCAGGAGCGTCGGCAGGTACGGTCGGCGGGACTTCATGGCCGGTGACCTTTTTCGGAATTTTGACCTGAACAATATTTTCAATGGCACCGTCAACAGCTGCGTAGTTCATGTTGACGATCTTGTCGCCCTTCTTACCATAGGTCTTCTTGATGGCGTCTTTAATAGCCTTGACCGCTTCGTCTTTCTTGAGAATGCCGGAAATAAGGAAGAAAGCGGTCTGCATGATCATGTTGATGCGGGCTCCAAGGCCGATGGCCTCGCCGAGCTTAAGGGCATTGATGATGTAGAATTTTGCCTTCTTGTCGATGAGCTGTTTCTGGACCCGGGCCGGTAATTCATCCCATACCTTGGTTTTCGGGTACTGGGTGGTCAGGAGAAAGGTACCGCCGTCTTCAAGGTTGGCCAGCATGTCATAGCTGTCCAGGAAAGTGAAGTTATGGCAGGCAATAAAGCTGGCCTTGTTGATGAGGTACGGTGCCTCGACCTGGTTCTCACCGAAACGGAGATGGGAAACGGTCATGGAACCGGATTTTTTAGAGTCATAGACAAAGTAACCCTGAGCCGAGTTGTCGGTCTCGGTACCGATAATCTTGATGGTGTTCTTATTGGCACCAACGGTACCGTCGGAACCCAGACCATAGAACATGGCCCGATACACATCGTCCCCTTCAATATTGAAGTTCTTGTCAAAGTCAAGGCTGCTGAAGGTTACGTCATCATGGGGCCCGACACAGAAATGATTTTTCGGGGCCATGGCAGCCATGTTGTCAAAAACAGCCTTGGTCATGGCCGGGTTGAACTCGGCGGAACCCAGTCCGTAACGACCGGACAGGATCAGGGGGGTGAACAGGGTCGGATTGGCTTCAACAGCCTCACCTATTGCAGCGCGAATATCAAGATACAGGGCTTCACCCATGGAGCCCGGCTCCTTGGAGCGGTCAAGAACAGTGATGCGCTCAACGGTTGCAGGCAGGGCGTTTACCATGGCCTTTGCGTCAAAGGGGCGGAACAGACGGACAATAACCACACCCACTTTTTTACCTTGAGCTGCAAGGTAATCAACTGTCGAGGCAACAATCTCGGCCCCTGAACCCATGATGACAACAACGTCGGTGGCATCCGGAGAACCATGGTAATCAAACAGGTGGTACCGGCGACCTGTCAGAGCGGCGAACTTGTCCATGGTATCCTGAACGATTGCAGGAACCGCCTCATAATACTTGTTTACTGTTTCACGACCGGTGAAGTAGACATCCGGGTTTTGCGCCGTACCGCTCATCGAAGGACGATCCGGGGTCAGGGCACGTTTCCTGTGCTCGATGATCAGGTCCTCATCAATCATCTCCTGCATGTCCTCGTAGGTGAGCTGCTCAACCTTCTGGATCTCGTGGGATGTCCGGAAGCCGTCAAAGAAATGCATGAATGGAATACGCGATGCCAGGGTGGCCTGGGTGGAGATCAGGGCAAAGTCCTGAGCCTCCTGGACGTTCTGGGAGCAAAGTGCGGCCCAACCGGTCTGTCGGCAGGCCATGATATCGGCATGGTCACCAAAGATGGAAAGGCCCTGGGCTGCAAGGGAACGGGCCGTGATATGAAAAACAGTCGGAGTCAACTCACCGGCTATCTTGTACATGTTGGGGAGCATCAGCAGCAGCCCCTGGGAGGCAGTGAAGGTAGTACACAGGGTACCGGAGTTCAGAGAACCGTGCAGAGAACCGGCAACACCACCTTCAGACTGCATCTGGGAAATGACCGGGATGGAGCCCCATATATTTTTCTGTTTTGCATTGGCCTTTGCATCAGCCTCGGCCGCCATGGGTGAAGATGGCGTGATGGGGTAGATGGTGATGACTTCACTGGTGGCGTATGCAACATGGGTACACGCCTGGTTTCCGTCTATGGTTACCATTTTTCGCGACATGAATATTCTCCTTAGTCGATGAGTTGACTTTTCCGGCACAGGTGCCGGAAAATTTTAAAATAGCTTATTATTTAGTCGGCAGGTTCTGGAGTTCGTCCTTACCGTGATGGACTATATGGTACTGATCAAGAGCTGTAATTTCCTCTTTCAGCTTGTCGATTTCTCCCTCGTCAAGGGTAAAGCGAAGAGCCACCCGTTTTGTCCCGTGCGGCGCATCTTCAAAGGAGGTCAGGATGGACAGGACCCGGGCATCATGATTGCGGATAATATCCAGTGTTTTTGTTACCGAGCCGGGGGAGTCCGGCATGTCGATAACCAGCTGGTGGGCACCATCCTGGATACCGGTGGCATGGATAAAGCCTCGCAGGATATCGGTTTCACTGAGCAGCCCGACAAGGTTGTCGTCCGTATCCAGGATCATGATACCGGAAATTTTTTCTTCCAGCATGACGAGTGCTGCCTTTTCCAGAGTATCATCGGCCTGCAGGGAGATGCATTTATCGGTCATCACGTCCTTGATCTTCATCTCCGAGAGCAGGTAATACATCTCGTGAATATCCATCTCGGATGTAGAGGAAGGTGAGGCCTCTTTGAGGTCACGGTCGGTGACAACTCCGGCCAGTTTTCCATGGGAAAGCACCGGCAGACGGCGGATGTTGTTTTCTTTCATGGTCCGGGTGGCACGCATGACCGATGTATTGATATCCACGGTCAGCATGGATGTTGCCATCCAGTCTTTAATAAGCATGACGACCTCCTTATCGGGCGTTAGCCGGCAGGCCTCTGGTCTTGATCCGGCAGTAAAAAAGGATGGGAAAAGTACAGTAATCCCCCACTATAGACTATTGTTGGCTTTTAAGCAATATTAAAGCGAATAGCTGCGATAGGAAATTGTTATCATTCCGATGCCTGGAGAAGTGCAGAAACTTTTTTTCTTTTCCATCTATCGGCAACCTGATACAAATATCCGGTGTATGAAACCTTTAAACAATGCAGCCATAACCCGGCTTACCTCCCGGCTTGAGCAGGAAGATGATTTTGTATTTCTGGAGAGTGCACGCGTAACGGAAGACAATCATAGGTCTCTGCTCTTTCTCCAGCCGCACACCCGTCTTGTCTGCATGCCCGGTGATAACGCTGCTGATTTTCTTGCCCAGGCGGATTCCCTGCGCAGGCAGGGGTATTTTCTGGCAGGATGGTTTGCCTATGAGTTCGGTTACCTGCTGGAACCACGTCTGCACGGGTTTCCTGCCACCGGAGAGAACTGCCGGAACAGACCGCTGGCCATGCTGGCCGTCTATGATGAGCCGCTGGTCTATAACCACAAGAGTTCCCGGTTCAGTTGCGGTCGTAACTGGCCGACTGCCGGCAGAAAGCAGACTTCCTTCAGCTGTACCCATATTCAACCGACGGTATCCAGAGAAAAATATTTAGAGGCGTTAGAGGAGATACGGAACTATATCAGTTCCGGTGACAGCTATCAGGTTAACTTTACCCTCCACCTTGAGTTTAATTTTAACGGCTCGGTTGCGGCCCTGTACCGCGCCCTGCGTCGTAATCAATCAGTGTCCTACGGAGCCTGGATCCGGTATGAGGGACAGGACATCCTGAGTTTTTCACCGGAACTGTTCTTCACGGCTGACGGAACCGGGATACGGGTCCGGCCCATGAAGGGGACCATGGCCAGGGGCAGGACAACGTTCGAGGATGAAGAGCGGAAACAGCTGCTTGCCTCAGATATGAAAAACCGCAGCGAAAATGTGATGATCGTTGACCTGCTTCGCAACGACCTGGGGCGTCTTCTGTATACCGCAGGTGGTGGTACGGTTATCCCCCGTTCCCTGTTTGATGTTGAAACCTATGAGTCTCTGCTCCAGATGACCTCCACTGTGGACGGCATTCCTGCCCGGGATTCATGGTTTTCCCTCGGGCAGCTCATGACGGCTCTGTTTCCCTGCGGTTCGGTGACCGGTGCCCCGAAAATTCGTACCATGGAGATTATCCATGAACTGGAGCGAGATGCCCGTGGTGTGTACTGCGGGGCAATCGGTTTTGCCGGTCCGGAAAACAGCTGCTTTAATGTCCCCATCCGGACTCTTGAATTATCCGGCGACCGGGGCAGAATGGGGATTGGTTCGGGGATTGTTGCAGATTCTGATCCTGAGTCTGAGTGGCGTGAATGTCTGCTCAAGGCCAATTTTTTAACTCATATTGAACCTGATTTTCAACTTATTGAAACCCTCCTGCTGCAGCCGGATAACGGTTTTTTCCTAATGGATTTTCACCTGGAACGGCTGGCTGACTCGGCCCGCTATTTTCATTTCATGGTAGATATGGAGTCTGTCCGGCATCAGCTGCAGGAAGAGACCATCGGCTGCAGGAAGAACAGGAGGGTGCGGCTGCTGCTGCACAGAGACGGCAATATGGAGATATCCTCTGTGGAGCTTGGAGATGACTCGACGTTCTCCGATCCGGTCAGGGTGGTTTTTTCAGCCATCCGGGTGGATACGGATAACCCGCACCTCTTTCACAAGACCACCCGACGCAACCTGTATGACAGGGAACGAAAATCGGTGGTTGATCTGGGGTATCTGGATGTGCTCTTTACCAATGGCCTCGGTCAGGTCACTGAGGGGGCAATCAGCAACATTTTTATTCGCAGGGAAGATCGGTTGTTGACTCCGCCGGTCGACTGCGGTCTGCTGGCAGGAACCTACCGGCGTTTGCTGCTTGAACAGGGCAGGGCGGTGGAACAGGTTCTGACTGTTGCGGATATTTACAATGCAGATGCTGTGTATGTGGCTAATTCGGTCCGGGGTCTTGTCCGGGTAACGGTAGATGAAACGTATCCTCCTCTTAAATGATGAACTTGTAAGAAGTCATTAAATCCTTCATCCCGTGATCTGTCGGGCGGGAGATAGCGTAGACCTCGATCCAGTCGTTTCAGAATGTTATGGATCCCCGACTACTACCTCGGGGATGACGGATTTGAATAGGTTAACTGCCTTGTTCCTTTTTACGAAAGCATCAAATGACATCGAATCCAATGAATAAACGACAATGTTACTGCGGCAGCGGACGGCTTTTTCCCGACTGCTGCGGTCCGGTTGTTGCAGGGATCAGACCTGCCCCTACAGCCGAAGCCCTGATGCGTTCACGCTACACGGCAAATGTGCTGCAAGATACTGCTTACCTGCTCAAAACCTGGCATCCGTCCACCCGTCCGCAGACAATGGATGGAGATGGTATTCCCCTCTGGTACAGCCTTGCAGTTCTTTCAACTGCCCAGGGCCGAAAAGGTGACGAGAGCGGTGTTGTGGAGTTCAGGGCCCTGTACCGAACGGCTGCCGGTATGGGGGAGCTGCATGAAAAGAGCAGGTTTGTCTTTGAGGACGGCCGCTGGCTGTATATGGATGGAGTACTGCTTGCAGGCCGAGCCGGTCAGCCCGGGAAAACAGGCCGAAATTCACCCTGTCCCTGCGGCTCCGGCAGGAAGTTTAAAAAATGCTGTTTAAGGTAAAACAGGCAGGACCGGAAGGCCCTGCCCTATGCTGCCGGCAACTGCTGCGCATTAACGGAGAATCAGCAGAGAGGATTTTGTGGTTTCCAGGAGTTTGTCCACCATGCTTCTGGAAAAAAGTTTTTTGATGAGCGACTGTTTGCCCCCCATCCACAGGGCTACAATAGCCTCCCGGGAAGCATCGGTCACATAACTTTTTACATCATCACTGTTGATTACTTTGACCCAGGTGTTGATTTCCCGGTCATTGTAATATCTTAACAGCTCAATCATTCTGCTCTCTATCTCATCTTCCTTGTCGGCCTTCTGCTCCTGTACGCCGACAATTTTCAGCCCGCTGTCATGGAGGGTCACCAGCTGGTTGACCAGTTCCAGAGAATCCTGTTTAACAACGGACTGGTCCAGGATCGACACGATCTGGTTGGCGTTCCTGACCTGTTTGATAACCAGAACAGAACAGGGGGCGTCCTCGGCAATTCGCAGCGGGACATTCAACTCACCATCCCATTCACAGCCGAATTCACCGCTGCATCCCAGGATGATCAGGTCAGCTCCAATTTCGGCCGACACGGCTACAGCCTGTTTGGTAACACTGCCGGTTCGTATCTGTAAACTGAATTCTTTCATGCCCTTGGAGGTGATGGACCAGTCTCCCTTAGCGTTCTCCTGCCACTCACTGCCGGGAGGAAAATCAGCATAGGGCAATTCATCCGGGCTGAAAAAGCTGTACACATCGTTTTGATATTTCAGCAGGGCATTGACCAGTGAATGAGCCGGTTCCTGTGCATTGTCCTGAACTCCTAAAAAAACAATATCAGACAGAGTATTTTCAGCCAGCCGGGCAACATCCTTCAGTATTTTCCTGCTGTATTTTTTTGCATCCAGTGCAACCAGTATCTTCATATTACAACTCCTTATTCCTGCATAAAATTTTATCTTGTAACTGCCGGTTAATGAACCAGAAGAACCGAGGCCAGCGAGTTCGCCAGGACATACATCCGCATGCTCTTTCTCTTGGGCAGTGTAGAGGTCACCAGGGCATAGTCTTTAAGATAATCGCCTATCTGTTCCGGCGTGCCTGACAGGACAACCACCTTGTCTACGGATTTTCCCGCCTCGCTGAGCAGCGATTCCGTTTCTTCCAGGTGGGTGCCGCCTTCCTCTTTGTTCAGGGTTACCATCTGATCATTTTCTTTGAATTTGAAATAGACAATATCAAATTCAAATGTTGAATCGCCTAAAATTTCCATGCTCTTGTCGACCAGTACTTTGGGGTCAACACTGTCTGCACAGAGTAAAGCACATTTTTTACTGATTGACAGATTTTTTACCATCAGTACAGGACAGGCGGTATCGGTATAGAGCGGTGAACTGATAAGGTCATAGAATTGATCATGATCATAACTGTTCAGATACCCTTCGATAAAAAGTTTATAGAGACCGTTACGCAGTTCATAGGTGATCTCTTTGTCGCGGTCACCGACAAAGACCTTGGGACGACCGGCAAGCGGGCAATCAATATTTTCCGTCCGCAGCATGCGGTCGATAAGCCGTTTACCGCTGGAGGCAACGCCATCCTCCCAGGTGCGGCGAACCCATCCGGTCCCTACCTGCTCCTTCTCGTCAGGCTCTTCCACATGGGTGACAAAGAGAGAAAGCGGAACGAATTTACTGAAGTAAGCAGTATAGCGAAGGGCAATACTTGAGGCCAGATTTTCGTTTATATACAGGAGTGTTTTCAACATGGATTGTACCTCGTTACACAAATAATTGTTAACCTTGATCCGGAAGGGATTCCTCAGCTGTTTTTGATTTTTGCCTCTGCCTTGGCGATCACCTCGGCAATTTCACCAAGTTTGAACGGCTTGGCCAGAAAATCAAAGACCCCCTTGGTAAATGATTCCTTTGCCGTTGCCATGGTTGCAAAACCGGTGATGACGATGACCTCTGTTTCCGGATAGTTTTCCTTGACCTCGGTCAGGAACTGCATGCCGTCTACTCCCTCCATTTTCAAGTCTGTAACAACGATGTTAAAGCGGCGTTCCTTTACCCGCTTCAGTGCATCGGCGCTGCGTGTAAATGTCTCAACTTCATAGCCCTTTTTCTCCAGGGAAGGTTTCAGTCGTTTACTGACAATAGGTTCATCGTCCAGGATTAGAATACTGGTTTTCTCAGTTGTCATTGCTCTCCTCCATTATTGTTTTAACTTTGTTGAAATATTGATTTATCTTGGTGTCATTTACCATTTTGACATCTAACTGCCGGGTAAAACCGACCAGCAGCCCCAGCAGAAACAGGCGCTCAAGCATGTTCTCTTTGTCCATCCTCTTCAGTCTGGCCACTACAATATCTCCGTGCAGTTCACAGAGAAAATCGTAATAGGATAAAATTTCACTGAGCAGGCGGGTCCTGCGTGAGCGCTTGGTCGTATCGGTCACACCACCGGAAAATCTGAAGTAGATGTGATTGTCCAGCACATTATCTGAAATATAGGTATCAATAACCGTGAAATGATAGCCTAAGCGAAAATTAATATTTGTATATTCAGCCGATACAACGGCCAGGTTACGGCCAACGTCTTCAGGACTCGTGTTGCGGGTAGGGGTGGTCCTGGTCAGGCTGGACATGAAACTGCCGAAATCAACCTTCATGGGGGACATATCCCAGATTCCCGGATACGACATACCACGCAGCAGCGCCTGCATGGGTACGGATTGTATCTGTTCGGGGCGGATTCCCTTTTCATGCTCTCCCTCTATGCCGCCGCCCACATCAATTAAAATCAGATCAAGAGGGTAATCCCACAGGAGTTGTCCTGCCTGGGTATCCCTGTGATGGGCATGGTAAAAGTTGAGGTTGATGATTGTTTCTACTGCCTTTTCATGGACAAACCGTGTCAGGTCATGATAGGTCCTGCAGCTCTGTGGATTAAAGTTGTCTTCGTCCGGGTCAAAGAGATTAAGCGGTTCAATTTTTTTCAGTATTCGCCGCAGGAGTCTGTACTCATACATCTCTTCAATGTGTTCTTCTGAAAAGTTGTAATACTGCAGTTCCTGGACTCTCCCCTCGTAGATGGTCAAACACTCCGTATCCAGGGTTATCTCCTGTCCCTGTTGAAACAGGCTGGTGCTGTTTCCGGTGTTGAACAGGGCCGGAACTCTGAATTCTCTGGCAACGGTAGCCAGATGGCCGGTTGTCGATCCGACATCGGTAATAAAACCAGCGGCCTTGTGTATGACCCGGGCCAGCTGTGGCGAAGCATGTCTGGCCACCAGGATTGCCCCCATGGGGAAATCATCCAGGCTGGTTTCATCCTGCAGGATCCAGGCCGGACCGGATGCGATCCCCTCCATGGCTGCAATGCCGCTGCCGCGCATCAGGATGGCATATTTTCCCCCCATTCCGGTCAGATCACAGGCCCGGGGAGCGCGTTCCTGCTGCAGGGTAAGCTGTCTGGACTGGAGAATAACGATTCTGTCTTTCCGGTCAACGGCAAACTCAACGTCCTGGGGTTTTTTGAAATATTTTTCCAGTTGCAGCCCGGTTTCAGCCAGGTCCTGCAGCTGCTGGTTATTCAGGGACGGCTGCATGCGCTGATCTTCCTGTATCATCTCCATGCCGGTGCCGCCTGATTTCTGCAGGACCATGGTCTTTTCCTTACGTACAACCTCCATCTCCACAACTTCATGCGGGGGGGTCCGCTTGAGGATAAAATGGTCAGTGGGGACTTCACCTGAAACAACAGGCTCACCCAGGCCCCAGGCGGAGTTGATAACCACGGTCTCCATTTCCGGTCGGACGGGATCATAGGTGTACAGCACACCACTTGCCTTGGCCGGAATCATCAACTGGCAGGCAACCGCCATGATGATTTCATTGGGACGAAAATCTTTCAGCAGCCGGTATTCCATGGCCTCGGGGCTGTACAGGCTGGCAATAACTTTTTTATATGCACCGGGCAGTTCCTCAAGGGGAATATTCAGGCAACTGCGGTACTGCCCGGCAAAGGAAGCAACATCATCTTCGCCAAGGGCACTGGAGCGGACGGCAAAATAGGGGATGGTCTCATCCATGTTATGAATGACCTGTTCAGCGGCGTTCATTATTGCCTTTTCAATCTTTTTGGGTAATACCGACTCCATGATTGTCTGTTGAATAGCCCGGGCTGCGTCTTCTACTGTTATTTCTTTCTGCTGCCATTGTTCAATTAATGGTTGAACGGTTTTGTCAAGGTTGTTCTCCTCCCAGAATGTTGAAAATGCCGCAGTCGTTATGGCAAAACCTTCAGGGATTCTCAGCTCAAGCAGGGATCCTATCTCCGCAATATGGGCATTTTTTCCTCCCACACCATCAAGTAAATCCCGGGTAACCATTGAGTAGGGAAGAGTATAGTCTGTAACCGGATAAAGGACCTGGCCCTGGAGGATGGATTCGATCTCCTCTTCAATATGATGAAAACTGGTGAAGAGATCCGAATATTTCTGCTGGGTCAGGTGGTTAATGATAACAATGAGTTCCCGCACCAGATCAGTCAGTTCACGGCAGGTTGTCTGGATGTACTGTTCATCAAAGATGTAGTCTCCACTCAGCTTGTCGTTTGCATCGGCGATAAGATCAAGAATCTGGTTGTTGAGTTCCAGGCTCTTCTTAAAGTCGGCAAAGAGAATCTTAAACGGGACGGATTCCTGCGCTTTTTTGTGAAAGAGTCGTCCGATCTGATGCAGAAAGTTCTTCATTTATTACCTTTCATGTTATCCGGAAGGGTTGCCTCAGTGGGCTCCACCGCCACCCCGGAAAATAACGCCGATGATCAGACCGGTGGCAAGGGCGATAAATACAGCCATGATACCAAACAATAACGGGCTGCCATACGCCATTTTGGAAATGGTCGCAGGGAGTCCGGAGAGTTCGAGGGTGAGGTTTTCCTGTACCTTGCTGATGGCGGCACCGTCTTTAAGGGCAATGGCCTCAACCGTATAGTCACCGGCACTCATCTTGGACGGAATGGTCAGGGTAACTGCAAACCCCTTTACGCCGTCATTTGGTTCACCGTATGTCACTGCAGCTTCGTTGACGGCATAGACGCCGGATTTTTCCATCAGCTTGACATACTCCCCGAATATAAATGGTTTGTCTGCCGATTCGGGGCTGATGGCAATATCTGCCAGTAATGCTTTGTAGCCGATGCCGAGTTCCGGGTTGACAAAGGTATCCACCGGTCCGGCCGGGGTGTAGACCATATAGACAGCAGGCGTGTTTTCCAGTGAGACATCGGTTTTGTTCATCCACAGGAAACCGGCAACCTTGCCCTTTTCCTTGAGATGAACATCTTTTTTCGGACCGCTGACCTGCAGGACAACATCTGCACCTTCAGGTAAACTTCCGGTGACCTCCAGTGTTGTTCCGTTGTAAAAGGTGGAAATCTGGATAGTTTTTACAGCTAACTCCATGAGCAGCGGCTCTTCCGAGGCCCGCGAAGACCAGGGGAAGACCAGGCTCACCATAAGAATTGTCAGTATGCTAACGTATATTTGTTTCATTGTATTCTCCTTCGTACACATATCAGTGTCCACCTTTCAGTGCGACCATGATAGTCGGTGTCATTAACAGGCCGGCCATCATCTTAACGCAGACCAGCAGAACAAGGCTTGCCAGCATAATTTTGAGCTGGTCGGCTTTCAGGCGTTTAGAAACAGCCGTACCAACCTGTGCGCCGATGGTTGACCCCAGAAGCAGGAGAACCGCAAGGACGAAATCAACAGTGTGGTTACTGTAGGACTGCATGATGGTTACATTGACACAGGTAAAGAGAATCTGAAACAGGCTGGTTCCTACAACAACATGCATGGGCATCCGCAGGAGATAAACCATGACCGGAACCATGATAAAACCACCGCCCACGCCCATGATTGCAGCCAGTATACCAACGAGAACGCCAAATCCCAGCGGCAGCAGCATGGAGATTTCACATCCTGATTTTTCAAATTTATATTGAAAGGGAAGGCTCTGGATAAGCGATTTTTTTTGCGCAGGTTGTTCAGTGGGGATTTCTTCTTCCTCTGCAGGTGGATTTTTATCTTTTTTCAAGCCCTGCAGGCTTTCCCAGAACATGTAGCCGCCGACCCCACCAAGCATAATGACATAGGTAATGGCAATGAGAAAATCCGCATTGCCCATGGCCTTGAGAAGTTTAATAATCTGGACACCGACCGTACCACCGGCAACACCGCCGATCAGCAGCATGACGCCCATGGGAACATCCACGTTGCCCAGTCGCATATGGGCCAGGGTACCGGAGGTTGATGCTCCGACAATCTGGTTTGAATCAGACGCAGCTGCTACCGTTGGTGGAATACCGAACATCATAAGAAGGGGCGTCATGAGAAAACCACCGCCCACACCAAAAATACCTGAAAGCAAACCGACAAAGCCGCCCAGGCCGAGAATCAGGAAAACGTTAACGCTGTTTCCCGCAATGGGTAAATACATATGTAACATGATATCTCTTATCCTCCCAGCATTGAATCAATTGTTTTGTGATTTAATTCATTTTTTTCGTTGTTTTCGGCCCGTCGGTTACGTGTTGAAAGCTGTTTCCCATTTTTTCATGTTTTCTCCTCCATGTTTGTTTATCTATAGGATGGCAGCTTCTGCAGGCATCCCGGTTAATTATTTTGGAAATAAGGCCCCGTTGTTTTTTTCCATTTTGAAAAAACAACGTCATTGGCCGGGTTTCGATTTTCAGCCTGCAATAGAGATGCCAGGAGCGGTTTTAAGGGGGAAAACAGTCTGTAGAGAATAAAACAGATTATGTCTGATGGTTGTGGCCAAAGATTTCCGGTTATGATTTTTTATCGGCTTCCGAATCGGTAATATTTTGTAATCACGGGGTTTGTTGTCGATCAAAGAATGACGGTAATGAGATGAAATGTACGGTACACGCTTATCAGATTTTAACGTATAATACATGTTTTTTTTAAAAAAAGGGGGAAGATATGGAAATAATGAGTTGTTTCGAAGTGGGTAAAATTGATCCATGTTTCATGATGAAACACGGTAGGGTGATGAGTGGATAACTATTTAAAATATAATTGATAAAAAGATTGTTGAAAAATTCACTTGTTTCAAAATGAAACTCAGGATGTGCCCGGATCTTTTGGGCCGGAAAGACCGTATTTTTTTATTCTGCGCCATAACGTCGTTCGCGGCATGGCAAGAATTTTCCCTGCTGTTTTGATATTATGTCCGGTCCTGGACAACACCTTTGAAATATATCGTTTTTCCACCTCGTCCATTGGCAGCAGTTCGTCTGTTGAACCGTTTTGAAAGTGGTGCTGCCGCAAGCTGGAAGGCAGATCTTCCGGAGTGAGTTTTTCTCCTTCGGTCAATGCTGAAGCATGTTGGATAATATTTTCCAGCTCGCGTATATTACCGGGAAAGTTGTAGTTCATGAGCAGTTCCAGGGCCTGGGGAGAAATTCCCTTGATATCCTTGGCAAAGGCCTTGTTTGACTTGGCAATGAAATGATGGACCAGCAGGGGAATATCCTCCCGTCGTTCACTGAGCATGGGCAGGCGGATTGTTACCACATTGAGTCGATAGTAGAGGTCCTCCCGGAATTTTCCCCGGCTGATAAGCTGTTTGAGGTCTCTGTTTGTGGCGGCAATAATCCGGACATTTAGATCAACCGGCTTAATACCGCCGACTCTGAGTACCTGGCGTTCCTGCAGGACATGGAGCAGCTTTACCTGCATGGAAAGCGGCATCTCGCCGATTTCGTCAAGAAGTACCGTGCCGCCGGCAGCCGATTCAAAAAGACCTGCCTTACACGCATCGGCACCGGTAAAGGCCCCCTTCTCGTGGCCGAATAACTCGCTGCAGATAAGTTCTTCGGTAAAGCCGCCGCAGTTGAAGTAGACAAAGGGTGCATTTTTTTTCTGCCCCAGTTCATGAATGGCCCTGGCGGTCAGTTGTTTGCCGGTACCGGTTTCCGCTTCAAGCAGGACGTTGCAGTTTACCTGGGCAACTTTTTCAATGGTATCAAAGATGGTCTGCATGGCCTTACTGTTGCCGATAAAACCGGGCACAATAGCATCCTTGCGCACCTTTAATCTCAGGCGTGAATTCTCTCTGTGTAAGGTGATTTTTTCAGCAGCCCGCCGTGCCATAAGGCAGAGATCATGGCTGCGGCATGGTTTGGTCAGGTAGTGGAAGGCCCCGGTTTTTGTTGCCTCCACTGCATTGTCTATGGATCCATACCCTGTTACGATAATTACTTCCGTTTCTCTGCGGATCTCCTTTATATAACCAAGAATCTCGATTCCACCCATGTCAGGTAGCTGCAGGTCCAGAAAGACAATATCAAAGGGATGCTGTTCCAGTTCCTGGAGAAAGGGGCGGCCGGATGGAAAGGTGGTGACGCTGTACCCTTCACGGCCCAGAATACGCCCCATCATTTTTCGGGTTGTTTCCTCATCATCTATGACGGCTATTGACATCATTCCGATATCTGCTCCCTGTCGGCATCTTCGCTGTATCGAGGGAGGTAGACGGAAAAGGTGGTTCCTTCACCAAGCTTACTGGTAACCTCAATATATCCTCCATGTTTTTTAACGATGCCATAGACGATAGCCAGACCAAGCCCGGTCCCCTTCCCGGCTTCCTTGGTTGTGAAGAAGGGATCAAAAATCTGGTCGAGGTGGTCCTGGGAAATACCGGGGCCGGTATCGGAGATATCGGTTCGAATATATTCATTGTCCGTTTCCCTGGCCTGGACGGTTATTGTTCCATGATCGCCGATGGCCTGTTCTGCGTTAATGATCAGGTTGAGAAAGACCTGCTGTAACTTCTGCAGATCCGCGTTAACCCGGGGCAACAGATCGGCAATGTCTTTTTTCAGGGTAATCTTGTGGATGCGCAGTTCATTTTCTATCAGATCCGTCGTTTTGTGCAGGACATAATCAATATATAACGGCTCCATTTCCGAAGACTGGGCCCGGGAAAAATCAAGTAGATTACGCACGATTTTGCTGGCCCGTTCGGTCTGGCCCATAATGTCGTCCAGAATTTCCTTGATTTCATCCTCTTCCATGGAGTCAAAATCTTCAATAAGGGTATCGGTTGACAGGGAGATGTTGTTTAAGGGGTTGTTGATCTCATGGGCGATGCCCGAGGAAAAGGTACCGATGGATGCCATTTTTTTTGATTGAATCAACTGCTCCTGTTTCTGCTCAAGCGCTTCCACCATGTCATTAAAATGATCGATGAGTCCCGAGACCTCATCACCTGAGGTGTCATCTGTTGGAATGATTTTAAACTCTCCTGCCGCAAGGTCTTCGGTACCATGTTTAAGAGCGGCAAGACGGTCGAGTATGCTTTTAACCTGGGAGAAAAACAGGATTACTCCGCCCATAAAAATCAAGGCCGGCATAAAGGTTAACCAGAAAAGAATTTCTTTGAACCCCTGGCTTATATTTGTTCGCATGAGATCAACAAGCTCAGCCGCATTATCTACCATCTTCTGGCCCTGCTCACGAATCAGTTTGCTGGTGTGTTTCTGGGTATTAAATATTGTACACTCTTCAGTAGGGCACCAGCGGTCGAAAATGTTTTTGTATTCGTTAAAGCTATGATCTAAACTCTGAAACAGTTCCTTTCCGGCCGCCGATTTTATATTGGGAGCAACTTCACTCCTATTGGAAGCTATTTCATCCAGCGACTTCCGGGCATTTGCAGCGCTGTCCTCGTCCAGCTGCAGCATGATGTTTTTTTCATATTGGCGTACTTCAAGGATATTTTTAAAAAGATCGTCAACCAGCTCCATTGTAACCAGCTTTTTCTCCAGAGAGATAAGCTGATAACTGTATATGGAAACAAGGGCAATAATAAGCACGATTGAAATGGCGTTAAGCTGGATCAGGCGCTGCCGGATTGTACCCTTGGTGCCTTTCTCAAATAGAAGTGGAATGTGCATTGTGTTCCTTTGTATAAAATAAGATGAGTTGTTGTTTTCCGGGGGTCGGCCAAATGATGTTTTTGCCGGCTCCTACGGCATAAATCCATTTCGTTGCTCAGCAAATGATCTGTTTATATCACGTAGCCAAGATAAACGTGATTGGAATGAAAACCAAGTAAATTTCCCATGCCTGCACCATGGCAGTGTTTTTTTCTTTGCCGATCCAGCGTGTCGAGCGGGGCTATTGCTGTTTGTGGCTGCGGCCAAGGGCAAGTGGCGGGGTGCCGCTGAGCAGGGCGAGCAGGCGGGAGCCGGTTGTACTGCGTACGTTACGGCTTAAGTGGATGAGAACCAGGGTAAAGATCATGAGCGGGAAGGGGGCTACCTGGAAGATCTGGGAGGGAATGGTCGGAAACAGATCCTGCAGGATAATGCCCGATATCTGCAGTATGCCGAAGATATACGCACCAAGAGCGACCCGCAGTGGATGCCAGCCGCCGAATATAACCAGGGCCAGGGCAATCCAGCCGATACCCTCACACCCCTGGGGACGTCCCCAGCCGGGCTTGACGGCAAGAGAATAAGCTGCACCGGCAAGACCAACGAATGCACCGCCTGCTACAGTATAAATGGTCTGGGTCAATCGTGGACGGATACCGCGGGCCCAGCAGCCTTCCGGATTTTCACCCACTGCCCTCAGCACAAGTCCCTGTCTGGTAAAAAACATAAAATACCAGAGCAGGGGTATGATCAGGAATGAGGCATATACGATCAGGGAATGATCAAAAAACACCGGTCCTATAACTGGAAGATCAGATAATCCGGGAACAGGGGCACGCAACATTTGCGGTCCAGGAGTGCGTGAATAGGGGGTTCCTAAAAAATAGGCCAGGTCCCGGCAGAGAAAGGTGAGAGCAAAGCCCACTGCTACCTGTGACTGACCAAGCCAGACACCGATGAGGGCCAGAATCAACGCCACTGCCATGCCTGTGGCAGCAGCGGCAATAAACCCGGGCCAGACGGAACCGGTGGCTGAGGCCGCAGCAAAGCCGGTCATGGCAGAGAGCAGGATGGTCCCGTCGAGAGACAGGTTGATGACACCGCCCTTCTCGGTAAGGGTCTCACCAAGGGCTGCAAAGATCAGTGGTGCCGATGTGGCGGCAACCCCGGCGGCAAGGACGGGCAGCGAGACATCCATCAGAGGTTGTTCCTTTTTTTCTGCAGGCCGTGCACCAGCAGAGCGCTGAGCACACAGGCCCCTTGAATGACTCCGGAGAGAGACGAATCAATCTGCAGGACAATGGGCAGTTGGATGGAGCCGGCGGCAAGACCGGCAAAAAAAAGGGCGATAAAGGGGACTGCTGCGGCCCGGTACCCGGCAAGCATGACAATCAGCAGGGCAAGGTAACCATAACCGCTGGAAATAGAGGGGATCAATCGGTGATACACTGCCATGACCTGCAGGCAACCGGCCATCCCGGCCAGTCCACCGCCCAGCATTATGGCTGTAAGTCCAACCCGTTGAGGGCGGATGCCGAACAGTCGGGCAGCCGGCTGGTTTTTGCCCACTGCCTTGAGCCGGAGTCCGAAACGGGTGTTTGCCAGCAGCAGACTGGTGAGGAAAAATGCTCCAACCGCCATGGCCAGGGCAACCGGTGCTACCCGCCAGCCCGGAGGCGCGGTCAGCCAGAGCTCACGGGCCAGTAAATCGGTTCCGCTCATGGAGGCGATACCGGCCCGCTTCCAGGGACCGAAGATCAGCCACAGAATAATGGCCTGGGCAACAAAGTTGAGCCCCAGTCCACCGAAGATTTCATTAACCCCGCCCCGATTGCGCAGGATGCCGGTAATCATACCCCACACCCCGCCGCCGAGCAGACCTCCTGCCATGGCCAACGCAAGTAATAGATCAGGCTGAATTATACCGTCCAGCAGACGCAGTACCGCTGTTCCACTCACGGCCCCCATGACCATCTGTCCTTCAATACCTATATTCCACAGTCCGGCCCGAAAGGTAAAGAGCAGGCCGCTTGCACAGAGCAGCAGTGGTGTCCAGATGGATAAAACATGGCTGATGCGCAGCCAGTTGCTGATGGAACCGGCCGACATGGCCCGGGCAATGGCCATTGGGGAAAGACCGAGCAGCAGAAGCAGCAGGCTGACTGCGCCAAAGGCAAGACCGGCAATGGCGGAAATCTGCACCAGGGTGGAGGTGACAGGTGCCGGGCGTAACGTACTCAAGCCCGCACCTCCACCTGTCCGGTAATGGCCCGGGAAACCTGAGCGAAATCGGTGTCGCCGGTGGCCCTGTCCAGGATAATTCGACCGTCAAAAAAAACCAGCACCCGACCGGCATGCTCCATAATCTCTTCAAGATCCGGCGAGGCAAAGATGATGGTACCGTTTGAGGGCATCTGACGACGGAGATGCTGCCAGGTCCAGGCCGCAGACTGTACATCCAGGCCGCGAGTCGGATTTTCCATCAGGATAAGCCTGGCTCCGGGCGGCATGAGTGAGAGCAGCAGTCGCTGCTGGTTGCCGCCGGACAGGCCGTCGGCAAGCGTTTCCGGTCGACCTAAAATGTTAAATTTAGTGATGGCCTGTTTTGCATCTGCAAGGCCGGTTTTCGGGACGATAAAGAGCGGCGTGTCGGAGGAGAGCAGCAGGTGTTCCCGGATGGAAAGACCGGGAATTAACCCCTCACTGAGTCGGTCGGCGGGCAGGAATACTGTTTTATGTCTATCCTGCTGTAAATTGTTGTCTGCCCGGGTCTGTCCAAAACGGTGTATGGTTCCCGAATCGGGGTGTAGCAGACTGGCCGCTATTTTCAGAAAAACCGACTGGCCGCTGCCGTCCAGCCCGGCAAGACCGATGACTTCACCTTCCCGGATGGAGATGGAAACATGATCAAGGCCGGAGCGGCCAAGGGATGAGCAGATATCTGTTAAGGAAAGGATTTCCCGTCCACCTGAGTGTGGTACCGGAGGCGATTCTCGTTGCGGCAGGGTGTCGAACATGGTCTGCAGGAGCTCATCGTTGTTAAAGGGCTGCTCCTGGTGACCAGCGATTTTTCCGTGGCGCAGGACAGAGACCCTGTCGCATAAACTTTCAACTTCAGAGAGTTTATGTGAGACCAGGATGATGGCGCAGCCCTCCTCTTTGAGGGACCGGAGGGCTGCAAATAAAAGTTCCTGCTGGCTTTCAGAGATCCCGGTGGTGGGTTCATCGAGAATCAGAACCTGTGTTCCCTCATGGATAAGACGCAGCAGTTCAAGCTGCTGCCGTTCCCCGACGGTCAGCCGCTGCAGCGAGCTGTCCGGGTTCAGTTCAAAGTCAAAACGATGGGTGAGTTCCTGAAGTGCGGTTCGTGCTGCCGACCTGTCAAACAGGGAGGCACCGGCCATGAAGTTGTCAAGAACCGAAAGCTGAAGAAAGTCCAGTGGTTCCTGGTACAGCATGCCGATGCCGAGAGCGCGGGCATCCTTGGGGGTTCGCAACTCCACCTCGTTGCCGGTATAAAGAACAGTCCCCGAAGTCCTGATAATAAACCCGGTCAGTACCTTCATCAGGGTGGATTTACCGGCACCGTTTTCACCCACAATTCCGTGGATAGAGCCGCCTGCAACTTTCAGGCTGACTCCCTGCAGGGCCTTGACTGCACCGAAATGCTTGTGGATGTCCCGGAGTTCAATCATTATTTCACTTGCTTGCTCCCTCCATTCCTGCCAGCAGCTGTGGCAGGTTCCAGATCTGTGCATCAGTGGCTGTCTGACCTTTTTTAAGAAATACCGAGCCGTCCTGGTAGTTGAGCGGGCCGGAAAAGAGATTGATGGAACCATCCGCCAGTCCCTTCTGGAATGCATGGAGCTGCGTTTTCTGCTCTGCACCAAGGGCAGCACCTTCGAGGAAGCCGATGGGAGATGTTTCCGGGTTATTGATGTCTTTCCAGTCCGGTCCCAGCCACTGGAACTGCTGCTTAAAGGTGCCGTTCATGGCGGACTTGATAATTGTTGTATAACCGGGGAGCCAGTTGAAATAGGGAACACCAAGGCAGGCATCGGGTGCCTCGTTGCAGCCGCCCTTGTAGTCGTAGGGTACAGCCCATACCCGGGCCCCTTCCTTACGTTTCTGTCCGGCAACAATGATGGCTTCGGTGGTGTCGATACCCGAGATGATAACGTCATAGCCGTTGTCGATAAAGTTGCGCATCACAAGGGTCGGATCCGAGGTTACTCCGGGAATATTAAACCAGAATCCGATCCAGGAGACTTTGTACTTGAGGTCTTTGGCCGGTTTTTTCAGGACCTGAGTCCAGGCGTAGCGGGCGCCAAGGTAGGCCGATGATGATAACCGGCGGGTCTCGCTGTTGATCAGGGGGCCAAGGTCGCCGATCTTGCCGGTTTTGGTCGTCAGGGCGGCAACGAAACCCGCCATCATCTTACCGTATTCCATGCGGCCCATCAGGTTGGTCAGATTTTTTTCCGCCTTGCCGGTCAGGACATCGTCACCGGAAATATGGACGAAATACACTTCCGGGTGCATCATGGAGGCCTCGCGCATGCCGTCTTTCATGTCATCGGAGTTGCCGATGATCAGTTTGGCCCCCTTGGAGACCAGGTCATCAACCAGGTTGGGTACGGTAATTCCGGGGCGGTCGGCAGGGTTGACCTTGTCGATATAAATCATTTTCGTGCCCGGGATTCTTTTTTCAATCTCCCGGGCCGCTTCAAAATGGGCCTGGCTCCAGCCGTGATCGTTGGCCGGACCAACCATGAGCAGGCCAAAAGTAAAGGGCTTGTCTGCTGCATATGCGGGCTGGAAGGCCAGTATGAGGGCCAGGAACAGGCCGGATAAAATAAACAGTTTGCCGAGGGGGTTCATCTTTTTTCTCCTTTATTTGCTGTCATCGGTGATATAGTCTTTGATCTTTTCATACAGTGATTCGGGAATCTCTTCTGCAAACATGAAGGCTTCCGACTCCTCGCCTGTAATCTCCTGTTTGACTTCAATGGGGAGTGAGCGCAGAAAGGCTACTCTCTCCGGATTCGGGGTGCGTTTCTCTGATTTCATGCGGACCTCATAATAAATTTTATATGAATATTGAAAAAGTGTAACTATTCAGGTGGTGCAGAAAACGTAACTTCT
>WFRY01000335.1 GCA_015486315.1 Desulfobulbaceae bacterium | reverse complement strand
GGGTATTATCGGGAGCCTTGATCACACACAGTATGGTATTCCAGAAACGCATACATTCCGAGGTGTTATCATGCCAAGGGCGGAGTTAATGAAGCGCTTACGAATAAGCTTTTTATACCTGTTTTTCAGACAAGTCAGAGGATATCATCTGTTTCGGTTTGACAGTCTAACGGTAGATGGTAATATATATAGTTTACGCAAAATGAAAATGTCCGGAACAACCGGGAAAACAATAGATTATTAATTGATAAATATGAGGCATGCAATGAACGAAAAGAAAGGTGTGGATCTGGACAGTGATTTTATGAAGGCAACGGATAAGAATCCGTCCAATATTTTGCCGGAAAAATTAGGCTATGATTCACCTCTCCAGTTTGAGTGTCATCCCGGTGTCAGTTGCTTTACAGCCTGCTGCCATAATATCAAGATCGTTTTAACTCCTTACGATATTCTTGTTTTGCGTAAACGACTGGATATTCCTGCGCACGAATTTGTTACGCAGTATACGGAACCTACCCTGCTTGAAAGGACGGATATGCCGGGCGTGCAGATTAAACTGACTGAAGACAAGAAAGCCTGTCCCTTTGTTACACCCGAGGGCTGTACAGTGTATGGGGACCGCCCGACCGCATGTCGCTATTATCCGGTTGGCATGGCGGATTTTCATGAGGGCGGCAGTGAGGACAACGAGACCCCGAAGGAAGATAAGTTTTTCTTTCTGGTTAAAGAGCCGCACTGCAAGGGCTTTGAAGAACCAAAGACATGGACTATCCGGGAATGGCGTGCCGACCAGGGGGTTGACATGCGTGACGAGATGAATAAACAGTGGCTGCGCCTGATAATGCGTCGTAAATCCCACGGCTTCCAGGCCTCACTCGCCGATGCTGCAAAACGGATGTTTTTTATGGCCTCTACCGACCTGGATCATTTTCGCAGGTTTATCTTTGAGAGTTCTTTTCTCGACACCTATGAGGTAGACCAGGAGACCCTTGACAAGATTAAAACCGATGATGTGGAATTAATGTTTTTTTCTTTCAAATACCTGGCCAACACCCTGTTTGGTGCTGAAGGACTGAATATAAAGAAAGGCAAGATCATGGCCAAGGTTCAGGAAATTCAGCAGCGCCAGGATGACTCCCTGAAAAAGGCGGAGCAGGATTATCTGAAGATCAAGGCGGATCGCGAGAAGGCCAAAAAAGAAGAGGCGGAAGCCTTGAAAAAGGCTAAGAAGTAGTCAGATTAAATTCACGGCGGGCTATTTTGCCCGCCGTGAATCAAACTGGGGATGGCGAGAGAAAAATTTACCCTTGTCCGATTGTCTTTTTGGTTTTTAAAGAAATAATAATTATTGATATAATTTGAATCTGATTCTGTTTGGATTTGGTGTTGTTATTTTAACCAGATATAAAACTTATCTCTTGTCTCAGACCAATTTCGTATTCCATGGGTTTTAACTTTTTTAATATTATTTTTAGGCATTTGCCCACATCTTGGTTCTAAAATGTCAAATTTCTCGCATTCATCTAATTCTGCACATTCCCAGCAACCTTCATAGTTCTTGGAGATACAGCACTCCATTATCTTGCAAGGATTTCCAGAGCAGCCACCGCCAACTCGGCAGGGTTTGTCACACTGTGTATTCGATAGTGCATTTAACACTTCGGTAAATTCTTTATAGTTTTGGAAGTTTGCTCCAAATGGAGTTTCTATTTCTGCATATTTTTGGAATTCAATATTTTCGAGCTCATCTCTTAGTTGACGAGCATATGTTTCATATTTGTTCTTATAACGAATGCAATCAGGGCAATAGATGCCACAGTAAGCAGTCTTTTGTTTAGAATAATCCATGAATTTCATATAGTTCATGCTCTTCAGTGTCTTTTGGCACAACAACCATGTCTCCTGACAAGGGTTCTACTTTGTACTCCCACTCAATGCCTTCTTTTTCATAATGTTGTATGAATAATTCATCGTAATAACCAAGTGTCGTTAATTCTTCATCAGCAATCGTTTTATTAACTCCATATCGTTTTGAATATGCGCATAAAAGATTTGTTTGTGGATACTTTGCAAGCCATTTTTTTGCATCACTTAACCTTTCTTTACCGGAGAACTTCTTTTTCGATTGTCTTTTTCTTTTTGTCATTGTCTCAGCGCAATTATCTATTTGACACCATTCATTAGGCCGGATCCACACGGAGTTGGCGCGTCAGACCGGGCCACAATGCAGGACAATTTTTTCTTCATATAATGCCTCATAAATTTTTCTTTCTGTCGACACAATTATGCTGGTTGTGTATTTGGTCTATCAGGCGGCAGAAAAAATTATTTTGGGTTTAATCAAGTGGATAGCAGGACTTTAAGAAACTTCTCAAAACGTTGTGACAAGTTTCTGTATCTTCCATTATGGATCGAAGTCTACGCTATCTCTGGCTAACAACATGCCGGGATGAACGGAGTCGCAGGCTATTGCGATTGTCATCCCCGAATGTAGTTATCGGGGATCAAGGCATTCCACCACAATTTATTTTATTCACGTTGTTACCCAGTTTTCAACTTTCAATGATTTTACTCGGTTGAATTCTTTTTTGTTATTTGTAATCAAGGTCAAATGCTCACTGAGTGCATGGGCGGCAATCAGCATATCAAGGGGCCCAATTACTGTACCTTGTTTCTCTAAATAAGAGCGTATTTGGCCATAGTAGATCGATGCACTCTCATCGTAAGATATGATTTCGAATGGACGGAGAAATTCATTTAATCTTTTCTGATTGTTTTTTATTTGTTTACTGTTACAGGCACCATACTGCAATTCGGAAACAGTTATTGATGATACGCAAATATTACCTACGCCTGTTTTTCTGAATTTTTTAATAACCTCCGGTGGATGATCATTCATGATGTATATGCAAATATTGGTATCAATCAAAAACCTCATTTAGACCTTCTCTGTGTTGTTGGGATTCAGGCTGATTTCGATCTACCATAAATGGTGCATCATATTTTTGTAAATTCCTTTCCCAGGCGTCCCATATCGTCAGGTCTTTAGGTAATAGAAGAACCCCATCAGGTACTTTTTTTAAATATACTTCTTTGCCTTCAAATCGGTATGCTTTTGGTAAACGTACAGCCTGACTTCGGCCGTTGGTAAAAAGCTTAGCAGTATCCATATTAACCTCATCGGAAATTTTATTAATCTATACTGACAAGTATAGACCGCCTCTCGGTTTAAATCAAGGTATATACCCGGTGGAATATATTATCACATGTCAGGGCCAGGGAAGCAAATCCGCGTTTAACTGATTGCTCGGCTATTTTGTCGTTAATCTATTTTGAATGGCCAGGAACATGGAATGTTTATAATGAAAGTAATTTCACAAAGTTATGGAACGTTAAATTTGACATTTTCCCCCTTGTTTGCTCTGTCAGTCACTCAAGGTAAAATAGATAATCTTTATCTGTAAAAAACATGATTGCCCGTTGTTCCCTCGTTGGATGAAATGAAGGGGAACACCGGGCGCTATTATTCGTGATCGCCTTGGTATGGTTCAGATAATAACATGAGAGACACCGCACCTCAAGAAAAACGTGGTCTGTCCCCTGTTTACTCATTCGTGAATACCGCAGGGCGGACAGGGAGAGCGGCATGTCCACCGGCGGCAGCTGACAAAGACGGTATATAGGGGTGACTGACAATATGGCCCGGCCATGCCGGTTTACATCGGAGTCTCAATATGGGCTGCAGGTATGTCCTGCTGAATTTCAAGGATTTTTTGTATTTTCCGGATCATCTCCCTGATGTGCATCTGTCCTTCCCGGTCAGCGGGGCGGGCCTCCTTGAGCCGCTGCTGCAGTTGCGGCAGGGTGGTAAAGGCCCAGGCGGGCAGGGCGGTTTTGCGGCCGGTAGCCAGTTTGGCAATAATGTACTGCCGGCTGAATCCTTTTTTTATCAGAGCAGCGGCTTCAGTTCCGATGGCTTTCATGTCCGGAGCAGTATGGAGAATGGTGTTAATTCGTTCAAGGAAGGCGTTCTGCAGGACCTGCCTGGTCGGAGTGGTGTCTGCCGGAACGTCAAAGAGAGCCGCGGTCATGTCATCGGCCAGATCGAAAACCCCGTAGGCCGAAGCGTCGACGCGCTTCTGTTCCTCCAGGGAGGCAAGGCGTGAACCGGCAAGCAGGTCGTTCACCAGGGCGGACTGCAGCACCTCCACGCTCAAAACCCCGCCCGTGGACCAGGCCCGGTACAGGAGTTCCGGCCTGGCGTACGGTTCAAAACTCCGGGCTCCCTCACCCAGCAGGTAGCGGACCGCCTCACGCTGTTTTTCCGGCGGCACGAACCGCCCCTGCAGCTCCTGCTTATGACCGGGCAGGTGATACTGGCCGCCCACCAGCTTGAGCACACTGTTAACCAGTACCGCGTGGTGTGCCTGGATGTCGGTGTAGGTCTGCCGGTAAGCCCTGTTGTCATTGCCCACGGCACTGTTCAGCTTCTCCAGGGCGTACAGGATATTGGCCACCCCGAGCCGGGTCGCCTCCACCCGTTCAGCACCCGTGTTTTCCTTCAGGACCCTGGGGTCAAGTCCCCAGTCCTCCATCTCGTCGGTAAGCTCTCCAGCGGCCCAGGTGATGGGCCGGTCGGTTTCCGATGCCTCTGCCAGCCGGTCCAGGGCGGCCTGTTCCTCCTCGGGTGTCTTGCCATGAACCCCGTAGCCCCAGTCAATGGCAAAGTAATCATAGGGACCGATTATGGGCAGGATTCTGGTCACGCCGTCGCCGGGCTGGGCGCACTGGTTAAAGCGGCCATAGGCCATGATCGAGCTGTTGGGGCCGTGGCTGTCGGCAAAGGCCGGGTCCCGCATCTGCCGGACCGAGTAGGTGGTGGAGGCCAGGTGGTTATGACGCAGGCCCAGGGTATGACCTACTTCGTGTGCCACGGCGTAGGTGAGCAGCTCACCCCGTTTGGCCTCGCTGAAGGG
>WFRY01000334.1 GCA_015486315.1 Desulfobulbaceae bacterium | reverse complement strand
CCCCTTGCGGTTGTAGCCATTGGGGGGCTTATGGTGGCAACCTTTCTCACGCTTATTTATGTGCCTATCTTCTATGACCTTTTTGACGGGGTCCGGCAGTGGGCGCGCTCGTGGGCTGCACGCCGCAGGGGCGAGGTCAGGGTATGAGATGTGGGGGCGGGATATTAGTCCCCTTCAATCTCTATCTTTTCCAGAAAATTATTAAAGATTGTTCCTGAAAAGCAACCGGGTAAAATGGCAAAACTGGTACGGCATAAGTGTCTGACCGGAGATCCGGAGTCCATAGTGCACATGGACTGGTCCGGGGAGTGGCATGATGATTTATCTTGATACCCATGTAGTCGTATGACTTTATGCTGGTGAAAAAGGACATTCCCCTGTAAAAGCTATCACATATATTGAAGAAAATGAATTACTTATTTCGCCCGTAGTTTTGCTGGAATTACAGTATCTGAATGAAATTGGCCGCCTGCTGGTTGAGCCTGGTGTTATTTTCGAAAATCTTGCCAGCACGATAATGTTAAACACCTGCGACCTTCCTTTTGGGAAAATCATTTCCGAGTCTCTATCGCAAACATGGACCAGAGACCCTTTTGATCGAATCATTACGGCCCAGGCCCTTTGCAGGGATACTGTACTGCTGACAAAGGACAGCACTATTTTACAGAACTATCCCAGGGCCATATGGGATTAATTCTGCTTTGGACCTGAGCAGACATACAAACTTCGACAGTAAAAAGTCAAGCCGATCATCGAAGCGTTAAATGCCCTGTTACTGAAGAGAGCCCAACAGTTTGACTTCCTCTTGGAGATATCTTGTAGCACAAGATCGTATATGCTACGTTTTTGATCCAGGATGTAAGTGATCTCTTCCATTTTGTACAATACCAGACCGCGCGAAAAAGCCACCCCATCTTTACCATTTTAGGCGATAAAATCAGCATGATATGCACTCGTAGATAAACACTAACTATCACTTAACGTAATGCCTGACAGCCACCGATCAGATATAGAGTCGAAGCAAGCAATTGAATTTAAACGCTATATTCATTCCGCAGGGCTGTCTGTCAGGGCAACTAATGTCATATTGAAGAATTATTTTTCGCTGGAAGACCTTACAACCCTCGACAGTGACAGGCTATACGCTTTCCGAAATTGCGGTAAGAAGACTACCCAGGAAATCATTCAATTTGTCGAAACGATGCGAGAGGAAGGTGTCGGTCGCTCTCCTCTGTCAATCAAAGAACAACTCTCCGAGCCGCCTACGGAATCTTTAATATTACTCCTTCCACTTTTTTCTGAAAAAAAATCTGGATATTTATCTGAAGATTTAACAGTACAGAACCTTCATCCTGATTTTCAAGCTGACATGAAGCTTACAGATATTGCTTTGTCCTCGCGAACAGCAAAAGTTCTCAAGGCATTTGGATTGGAAACATTAGGCGAGGTCATGTTGACCCCGGCACATGTTCTTTTGAGGCGGCCAAATTTTGGTATAAAAAGTTTGCAGGAACTCAGAAGTATTGTCAGGTCTCTTTGTCTAACCGGTGATTATATTCCTGAAAGGCATGTTGGGGAATCGATAGCTACAGACTACACAAGCTATGAAGCGATGATTTCAACTTTTATTCAACAATGCGAACACAGTAACCGAAATCAGAAATTACTTATGGAGAGATTTTGTTTTCAGGAAGGCAAGGTGCCGACACTTGTAGAACTTGGTCGGCGTTTTGAAATCTCCAACGAACGGGTACGGCAGATTTTAAAAAAAGGGGCATCAAAGTTCCGGCTCAACGCCATCTTTGATAAATTAGAAAAATTTTGGGAAGGTATTGATCGAATTGTTATGAAAGGTGGTGGTATTATTCATTTAGGTGCATTGCCATTCATCCTGCAGACCGAATTCAACTGGCCCAACGCTCCAAACTATCTTGCTTTGGGGCAGTTGCTGCTTTTGCGGTCTCCCAACAATCCTTGTAAAAAGAAAGAAGACCTCATACAGGTGGAGTGCCACTGCATTTCCTGCGATTTGCCAAGGCAGCAACTTCAGACAATTGATTTTGACTCAAAAGATTCTTTTCATGTTGATGTGGTCGCGGCAACGCTCAGCAGCCACTGTCAAAAAAACTGTCCCTGGGATAACCCCGTGACCATATTCCATCGAGCCTTTATTGAGCGACTATTAGAGCAAAGTCATGGCCGCCTGGTGTTGCAGGACGATTTGGTTTTGAGCCATGATAAATGGGTTAGTCGCTACAGTAAAAGTTTGGAAAGCATTATCACTCATATCCTTGAACGACATGGCAGGCCCATGCATTTCAGAAAAATCGCGGAAGCTGTCCGTGCCAATAACATACCATACAAAAATGCATCTGATAATAGCATACACTCAGCGTTACTCCGTTATGATTCCATAGCCCTGACCCAGAGAGGAACGTATGGGCTAAAATCATGGGGTGTAGGCGGTTATCGTTCTGTATCAAAGGCGATAGAGAAGGTAATAGACGATAATGGCCTGCCAATGAGAAGCAGGGATATTGCACGCGCACTTGTTGGAGAATTTAAAAAAGGTAATATTTATGCAGCCTTGTCGGGCTGGAAGAATCGTTTTGCAAGTATTGGAGATGGCTTTTACGACAGGACAAGCACCTGGCAACAACGTACCCCCCAACAACTCATCCAGCTTCTTCCAGACAAGGTGGCGGAGTTTGCCCAATATTTGGTAGGGCGGAATAATACATCATATAAGCTGGTCATGGCCTTTGTCTTTATCCGAAGTATGGATGAGGATGGCTCCATCTACTTCAAGAAGCTTAAAGACATGTTTTATAATTTCTACCGGTCACGCCATAAAAAAGGGATGGTGGTTGAACTCGATTCCTCGGTAATGAGCCGTATTGCAGAGATGCCTCCTGCTGATATCAAAAAGAAAGCATGCAGGGGAACTCTTGAGGGATTTCTGAATAGTCACTTCTTTCAAGAATACTCGAGAAATGGTGCCAGGATAAAGCTCGTGGATTACTTGGTTGCTGAACTTCGGGAGGGTACAACACGGGATACCTTGCTAATCACTATTCTCAAGGCTATTGACGATTATTTCCTGAAAATTACCCCAACAGTATTGACGCCGAAAGTATCGTCATCTCCTCAAGGTGCGGAGCCGCACCAAGAGCTGAGGCATGATAAGCCGAAACAACAGGGATAGCACTACGTCCTTCTTCCATAACTATTTTTTCCACCTGTCAAATGCCAATATCCACAACGGGCGAGATGAACATCTGCTGGTTCTCACTATCCCTTCAAGAAAAAATGTTGTGTGAAAAGCTACTTTCCGTTATGGGAATTCATCTTTAGGGGCTGAGTCAGTTACTTTAATTCTATTCCTCAATTTAGGTCTATCCTGGTACCACATCGCTGTTTTACTGAATCGAGAAAAACAATGATTCCTGGCTGATGCGGCTGGTCCGCCAAGGCAGATTCCTGCATCACCAGATGATATCGATCTCGTATCGGCGGAACTACCCGTCGGCGCTTACCATGGCCATGGACTCGATCAGGGCTTGGGCGATGATCATCCGGTTAAAGGGGTCCCGGTGGTGCATGCAGGGGGAGGGTGGAAAGACGGTTACAGTGTTCAGCACGGATCGGCAGGAACCTGATACCGTTTCGGTGCATTTCATCATCAATAATTCTGATCCAGCCGGGGACCAGTTCCTGTTTGCCGATGTTGACCTTGATAGCGATCTCCCAGTAGCTGGAAATGCTGAAGAAAAGGGAATTGGCAGGGGCGAGTCAGGCATCCCGGCCCCTGCTCTGCTGCTCAAGCGTCTGTCGCCGCTGAGGGACCAGAGGAGAGCCTGGGTGTCCAGTAGAATATCCACTACATGTATTCCTGGAAATCGTCGAGGGGTTCATTGAAATCATCATCCATCCTGACGACCAGGCCTTTTGCGCCACCAATGGAGCGCTCAGGTCTGGCTCCGGGCAGAACATCAAGCCGGACCAGGGGGGTGCGGTTTTTCGCGATAATGACCTCTTCTCCCGCCAGTGCTTCCTGGATCAACCTGGAGAGATGGGTCTTGGCCTCGTGAATGGTGACTTGGCGCATTTTACCCTCCTGTATATTACCTATTACTAATTTAATTAGTCATGCTATGAGCGTCCAGAAAACCATGGAAACGCACATCTCATACCGGTCCGCATGGTACTCTGTTAATGTCACTGCCTGACAACTGCAGGGGAGAAGTCAGGGCATGAGAGATCAATGGTGGTTTG
>WFRY01000333.1 GCA_015486315.1 Desulfobulbaceae bacterium | reverse complement strand
TCTTGACCGCTTTTTCCACATCCCTGTTGACGGTGCAGTCCGGCCCGTCAAAGGCATAGGTACAGAGATTCTTGGCCGCACCGAATCCTCCCGGTATGACCAGACCGTCCACTGCATCAGCATCAAACTCTGCCAGGTCCAGGATATTGCCGCGGGCAATACGGGCCGATTCGATCAGCACGTTGCGCTGTTCCGGCATCTCGGTACCGGTAATGTGATTGAGGACATGGTGCTGAGGGATATCCGGAGCAAAGCATTGATACTCTGCCCCGTTCTTATGGATGGCCCACAGGCTCATGGTTGCTTCATGGATTTCGGCTCCGTCCTGATGGCCGCAGCCGGAAAGGATCACTGCAAAAGTTTTACTCATTGGAAACTCCCTGGTAGATTGCCGGAAGGTTGCGAAACTGTTCGGCATGGTCAAGGCCGTAGCCGACAAGAAATCCTTTTTCCACCCGGAAACCGGCATAGTCGATGACAACTTCCTGTTCCCTACGTTCGTATTTGTCGATCAGGGCACACATTTTAACGGATTCTGCCTGATGTTCTTTAAAGTATTGACGCAGCCAGGCCAGGGTTGATCCGGTATCGACAATGTCTTCCACAAGCAGTACTTCTTTACCTGTAAGGTCGATTTCAGGTGTTTTGGTCAAGCGGATGGTCCCGGAGGTCGTTGTTGCATCACCGTAACTCGCTACCCTGAGAAAATCAATTTCAAGCGGCAGGTCTATGCTGCGGGCCAGATCGGCTAAAAACATGAATGCCCCTTTGAGCACTCCGATCAGTACCAGGGGCCGGTTGCTGTAGTCGACAGTAATCTCCCTGCCGAGTTCGCGAACCCTGTGGGCAATTTCCGGAGCGCTGAATAAAATTTCTTTGTTCATTATTGTGCCTGTTGCCACTGCTTGAGCAGTTTTTCAGCAGCGGCTCTCTCCTGGAAATTTTCTTTGGAGGCCAGGGCCTCCTGCAGTTCTTTAACGGCCTGTTCCTTTTTTCCTTCACCATACAGGGCCAGGGCAAGATGATAGCGAAAAACCGGCACATCCGGTTGTTTTTCTACTGCCTGGACAAACTCATTACGGGCAAGGCTGTAGGATTTACGTTTGTAATGGACCCAGCCTGCGGTATCAATAATATGGACTTCCTCCGGAAGCTGCTGCTTGGCGATCATGACCAGGCGCAGTGCTTCACCAAGATCAGGCTGGGGCTCTTCTTCGGCAATGATCCAGGCAAGGTTGTTGGCTGCCGGCGCAAAGTCGGGATTAATCTTCAGAATCTGTACATATCGTTTCCTGGCCTCTGCCTCCTCTCCCTTCTGCTCAAGTAAGGTTGCAAGGCCCATCATTGCCTGTATATCTTTTGGATGTTTTTCCAGCAGGGTCGTATACTCGCTGATGGCCTCATCTATCTTGTCCTGTTTACTGAAAATAGAAGCACTCAGGATGTAAGGCCGAGGATTTTGCGGGGCAATCTGCTGGGCCTTTTTAATGACTGTCAGGGCCTGGTCATATTGTTTTTCTTTGATGTACATATTACTGAGCAGAATGAGGTCACCTACACTTTTCGGAGCTTTTTCAATCTGTGCCTTGATAAGTTCAATCAGCTCAGTTTTACTCTTTCCACGGCTGTTGTTGATTCGAACGATGTTGATGAGGGCAAGGGTGTTGCCCGGCTGAATGTCAAGAAGCTGCTTAAACGCTGTCTCAGCCTTGTCGATATTTTTCAGGCCAATATAGGCAAGTCCGAGGTTACCCAGTACTTCCACATTTTCAGGGGTTTTTTCCCGCATCCTTTCAAGGATTTTGACCGCCTGTTCATATTCTCCGGCCAGAAGTGTTCCCTTTGCAAAAAGCAATGCCGCCTGAAAGTTTCTGGGATTTAATTTAAGCGCAATAGCTGCCTGTCGCCGGGCGTCATCAAACTCACGGGCTCTGAGGTAGAGCAGCGCGAGCAGGGCATGATATTTAGAGTTATTGGGATTTTTACTGATAGCTTCCATGGCACTGTTCTGGGCCAGTTCCAGGTCGCCGAGGTTCATATGGGCAAGGGCCTTGGTAAAGAAGACATCAGCCCAGCGTGGATAGTCCCGCGCCATCTCCATCAACTGAGCAAGAGCCTCCTGATTGTTGCCCTCCTTGATTTGGAATTTAGCCTTGACAAGGTTGGCACCACCGTTTTTCGGGTTTTCAGTAAGAATTTCATCCATGGCTTTGCGGGCCTGATCAAATTTTTTCTGATCAAAGTAATAATCCGCGAGCTGTCCTTTAATATCAAGCGGGTTGTCTGCATCCTCCATGGCAGACTGGTATGCTGCCTCAGCCTGATCGGTTTTGCCGATTTTTCGGTAAAAGCCGGCAAGTATCAGCTTAAGCCTGATATTGTCCGGAAAAAGTTTGCTTGCCTGCTGAAGCGTAGCTTCCGCCTTGTCGATTTGTTTGTTCTGCTGCTGCCGGGAGGCAAGCATGATAAGCGGCGTGGGATTGTCCGGAAATTTTTCAATCATCTGCCTGATGATCTCTTCGCCTTTGGCTTTTTTGTCATGGGACTGGTAAAAGCCATAGAGCATCTGGTAATTGGCCAGTTTATCAGGATTAACTTCAATTGCCTTCAGGTATGCAGCTTCCGCTTCGGCATCTTTTTTCAGGGCTATATAGAGACGGCCCCGGGTGGTGTAGAGGCGGTCAAGTTTGGGGTCAAGGCTGATGGCCTTGTTTAAAAGTGATTCAGCTTTATCAAAGTTGCCGTCTATCAGCTCCAGATTGGCCATCAGGGTCAGGACGTCTACATTGTCAGGGGCGTCAGCAAGAAGAGATTCGGCCTGTTTCCTGGCACCTCTTTTGTCCCTGCTCATGAGCAGGAACTCTGCAGTCTTAACCCGGGCGTCGGTATTCGTCTTGTCCAGGCCGGCAGCTCTCTGCAGCTGCTGGAAAGCATTTTTCATATCGCCGTTTTTCAGGTACAGCAGACCGAGCTGGTACCTGGCAGCAGCAAATTTCGGGTCGATCTGGATAGCATTTTTGAATTCGATTACAGCGGATTTTGGTTTATCGTGCTCCAGATAAACCATGCCGTTTTCAAAATGCTTCTGTTTGGTTTTTTCAGGATCGGATGAACAACCGGCAAGTAAAAGGACGAGTAAAAGGGGAATGAGTACATGGATTATTTTTTTTGGACACAGCTGCATGGCAATCCTTTTGAGGGAAAGGGGATGTAAAATAAAAAAGAATATAGTGGAATATACACCAGATTTTGCGGATATTCATAGAAAAAGTTACGTTTTTTTTAATCTTATGCTACATGTAGAGAAGAGTTATTTACTGACGAGTATAGCGACTACTGGAGGAAAACGATGATAAAGAAACAGGGCAAAGCACATGTATTTTTAATTATAATGCTTTTAATGGGGCTATTCTGGGCCGGTCAACCGGTACTGGCTGCGGAATCAACGTCGGATGTTGTCGTAAACAGTGCCCAGAAAGAGAAACTGCGCCAGGATATTGTCGGCAATCTTGAGCTGCCGGGTGAGCAGCAGGAATACGTGATAGGTTACAGTGACATCCTTTCCATCAATTTATATGGTGAAGGGAATATGGCAGCCTCGCAAGCCAGTGCCGACGGTCGAACAGATACGGGTATGGGCAGCAGCGGGGGAGGAGATACCATCCGCCGTGCTGCCGGTGGTGTTGAAGTGCGAATGGATGGCCGGGTTTCACTGAAACATATTGGAGATATCAAGGTCGTCGGTATGACCCTTACCCAGTTGGCCGATTATTTGAAAAAACTTTATGTATCTGTCTTTGACGATCCCATCGTTACTGTGACTCTGTTGCAGAGTAACAGCCGCAGGTATACCGTGATGGGCCAGGTTAACAGTCCGGGGATTTTTTACCTGGATTTTCCGGTAACTATTGTCCAGTCCATTGCCCGCAGCGGCGGTTTTACCGAGTGGGCGAATCATGATATCACCGTTATCCGCCAGGGAAGCGGGCCGATATCGAAGAAAAGTGAGGGAAAAAAGACCCTTGAGTTTGATTATGATGATTTTCTGAAGGGAAAGCATTTGGAAGCGAATGTTTATATTCAGCCAAATGATGTGGTCATTATCCATTAGGACCAGGCTGAAAGCCTGCTCCAGCTGAGGCCATTCCCGCAGGTTGTCGGGCTGGAGATAGCGTACACTTCGATCCAGTTATTTTAAAATGTTATGGATCCCGGCTTGCACAGGGATGATGGATTCAAAAATATTTACGAAACCATCTTATTTTACATTATTGAAGCGTCGGGCTGGAAGTTGATGGATCGGATATTTTGGTAACTTCTCAATAAATAGTGCTGAAATGCCTGGATCCCCGATAACTACATTCGGGGATGACGATCGTAATTGCCTGCAACTCCGTCATCCCGGCATGTTGTAAGCCGGAGATAGCGTAGACTTCGATCCACAAGGTAAGATATAGCAACTTGTCACCACTTATTGAGAAGTTACGTATTTTTGGAGTAACGTGTGAAAATAATATATGTTATTTGTATCTTGTCTCTTTTGATCAGCTGGTTGCCGCGTGAGGCTGAAGCTCGAAATAATATCATCATAGGTGGCTTGAGTCTCTCCTATGATTACGATGATCGTCAATATGAATCTCAGGATTCCGAGCAGGCAGCGTTGGACCGTGAAAGAGAGGCGCAGAGGCAGTTAGCGCGTGCGCAGGAAAGTCAGCGGGCAGAAGAGATGCTGAGCGAAGAGGAAGAGGATCGTGCATTGCGTCAGCAGCTTGAAGCAAACGTGGGTGATGACTTGACTGATCCGGATGAAGGTGATGATCTGGTTGACCAGGAGCGGGCGGAGAGGGAGCGCATGCTGGCGTTATTGAAGGAACGCGAACTCCAGCGAGAAGAGGAACGTGACCTGGCTGCGCAGCAGGAGGAAGGAAGGTTACAGGCAGAACAGCGGGAATCCACTGCCGAGTTGCTGGTGCAAGATGCTGTGTACGATGACCAGGATATCCGCAGGGTTATCCTGTCTCCATATGTACGTTTTACCAGTACCGGTGAGGTGGATGAGATCGAGCTCTATTATGCGCCCGGCTTCAGTTATGATCAGGACGATTACGATACCGAGACGGATCAGGCCCTCAGCGTGACCGCGTACCGTTATTTTGAGCAGGAATGGATGGTGCAACTATCTGATAACTTTATTTATTCGGATGATTCCACCCTGACGGAGGACAGACCGGATCCGGAAGATCCTGAAGCACCTCCCCTGGAACAGGCGACAGTTGCGAGAGAGGACCGGTCGCAACTGTCTAATGAGCCGGGCCGCCGCCGCTACAAAACCAATGAACTGAGCATGTTGTCCGAGTACACGTACAGGCCGGGCAGTGTGTTTGGTCTGGGCTACACCTGGAACATACTGCGCAATGAATACACCGGGATCGGCGGTTGGGAGGATTATGATAGACATGATTTTATGTCCTCCCTTTCCTATCAGTTTAACCCCAGGTGGATTCTGGATTTTACGGGACATTACATCAAGGGGGATTATGATCCGCCGGACGAGGATGTGGTTGAAGCCGTGGGGGAGGCCGTGTCCGGTCTTGGTATTGATATCGATCCCACTGTGGATTCGACCCTGTTGTCAAATGATCTGCAGGAATACCGGGTTGACATGGGCCTTGTCTCCAATATTTTCCCCCATGATCCCCTGTTGCTCACCTATGGTTTTATCGGCACGGATTATGAGCAGCCGTTGCGCGAGGATAGCGTGATTCACGAACTGACCCTGAGCTGGGAGCATGAACTGGGCCCCAGGATGCGTTTTGCCCTGGGCGGCGGCCCTTCTTATGAAAAAACAACCAATCAGGATGCAAACTGGGATTACAATGCGCATGGCGACTGGAGTTATGACCTGCTGCATACCTATTTCGGTCTTGCCTTTGAGAAGGGATATGACCAGAGCAACTTCAGCGGGACCCATCAGCGGGGATTTATCGATTACTGGTTGTTTTCGGGAAATATTGCCCATGATTTTACCCCCAACCTGCGTACTTCGTTCCTGGTGAGTTATCGCGACGAAAACCGGGAAGAGCCTGCCCGTGCTCTGGCCGCTGTGCTTGATTCGGAAGATCCCCTGCAAACTCTGGAAGAGCAGGATCTGCAGGAACTGGCGCAGTACAATACCAGGCTTTATACTGCCGGGGTGGATTGCAGTTATACCTTTTTGCGCTATTTTACCGCTTCTGCGACATACACTTTCAGTCATCAGGATTCTGATCGGATTGGAGATGATTACGATGACCATCGGGTATTTCTCACTATCAGCATGGAAAAAGAACTGTTCCGCTGGTAAGATATGTTCATTGGTATGAAAAAAAATCTGATTACGTACTACAGACATCGTAAATTGATGCAGAAAATTGCTCATTTTTTGGACAACGCAATAGCTTTGTTTCGTAGGAGCCCGCCCCCGCGGGCGATTGCAGTTGGTC